>JBEKKG010000499.1:0-5876 GCA_050010835.1 Planctomycetota bacterium | reverse complement strand
GCAGACCCTGTTCTCCTGGACGCCCTGCTGGAAAGCCTGCCAGGCGGCGTCGGCGAAAAGGACGTAGCCCGCATCGCCCGGGTGTACGCCGTCGTGCGGCCAAAGCTGGGCGAGCGTGGTTTCTTTGGCTTTGACCCGGCTTTGCGCCAGTTCGATCGCGTCGCCACAGGGCACGCCGTAGGCTTTGCCGATGGCCAGGTGCGCTTCCCGGCGCTTCATGCCATCCAGTTTGCCTGCCTGCACGTTCCATAGGAAAGGAAATATCACCGCTACCACGGGCGCTTGGCCGTCAGCGATAGTGCGCCGCACCAGCGCCTCATAGGAGGCCAGCGTTTCGGCGTCGCTGGAGTAGATGTCGTCGTTGGCGGAGAAATCGAGGAAGACCAGGTCCGGCTTGCGGCGCAGCACGTCGCGTTCGAGCCGGAACACGCCAAGCTGCGAACCGGTCCCCCCAATGGCCGCGTCCCAGAACTTGAAGCGCGCCAGCGGGTATTTCTCCTCCAGGCGCTGCGAGACCAGAGCGCGATAGGACGTGAGCTGCGGATCGCTGGCGTTGGCGCCCCAGGTCAGCGACGCGCCGAAGAAGACCACGCTTAAGCGCTCGCCCGCCTTCGCGCGCTTGTCGAATTCCTGAAAGCCCGGCATCTTCCCACCTTCCGCTGCGGGACCCCGCATTCCGCACAATATCACGGCCAGCCCCAGCAGCACGAGTGCAGGTAGCCGGATGCGGCTGCCTGGCCGCCGTAGCGCAGGTTTCCAACCTGCTGTATCGCCGACTTCCAGTCGGCAAGACGTGGATAGCTCGGGGCGGCGCGAGAAGCAAGAGACGGTCTGCGGGCTGGAAGCCCGCGATACGGCAGACTGGAAGTCTGCGCTACAAGGCATCGTCCTGGTCATTGCCTCTCCGTCTCCTCCGCGTCTGGGAGCGCCGGCGTCCCGCCGGCCTCTGGGAGCGCCGGCGTCCCGCCGGCCTCTGGGAGCGCGGGCGTCCCGCCCGCCTCTGGGAGCGCCGGCGTCCCGCCGGCCTCTGGGTTGGCAGCCTGCTCCACTGCCGGGCGCAGCGCGCCTTTGAGTATGGCCGCGCCAACGCTCAGAGCGGCCACGGCCAGAACGGCGCAGGTGTAGACGTTGGCGCGCTCGCTCAACTCCTGCTGGTGCATCTCTATCGCCCCGCGCAGACAGGATAGAAAAAGGAAGGCGATGCTGGCCAGGAGCAGCGCGAAGTGGTGCGGGTCATGCCTGGCACAAGGGGCGGCCGCGGGCGGCGGCTGGCTTTGCCGCGTCCTGTCGGCAATGGCGGCGGACAACGCCAGGCTGCTGAAGATGAAGAGCGCCACGTTGAAGGGCCTGGCCAGTTCGTTGAGCGCCAGGAAGCCGTGCCAGCGCGCCAGCACGCACAGGCCCTCGACAATGGCGAAGAGGCCGAGCACGACGATGAACAGCGCGCGAAAATCCCCCTCCCCGCGGCGCAGGATCAGATACAGCACCGTCGCAGCCGCGATCACCAGTTGCAGCCGCCAGACCAGGGCCTTGTAGCCGGGCGTCAGGGCCAGCCAGTGTGGCGCGAGAATCCCGACAGCCAGGTGCACGGCAATCAGCCCGCCGCAGAAGGTCAGGGCCAAAGTGAGGACTGAGGAGTGATGAATGCCAGAATCGCGGTCCATTGGGCATACTATATACGGCGCGCGGTGAGGGGGCAAATCTTAATGTCACAACCCTAAAGGGGTGCATAACCGGACTTGTGCCACGGATATGCCGCCGCAACGCGGCGGCTTATCCGTGCTACCCGCTGGCACGGATGAGGCCGCCGCAACGCGGCGGCTTATCCGTGCTACCCGCTGGCACGGATGAGGCCGCGCCAAACAGCCGGCGCGGCCACATCCGTGGCACAAGTCCGGTGAGGCACCCACCCTAAAGCCTAATGCCTAAGTTGCACTTGCATCCTGGCGCGGGGCTGCTAAGTTGGCGCCCGTTCCTTCGGGGGCAAGCGCAGTAGGCTCTTTGATTGCTGAGCGCGGGAAGATTTTTGGGATCCGGATTAAGGGGGCGTTGTTGAGGCATGGCTGACAAGATTCGCATCCGCATGGAAGCTTATGACCACGAATTGCTGGATCAATCCGCGCTGGTGATCGTCGAAAGGGCCAAAGCCACGGGCGCCAAGGTGCACGGGCCAATCCCTCTGCCTACGCGCATCGAGCGCTATACGGTCCTCCGCAGCCCCCACGTGGACAAGAAGTCCCGCGAACAGTTTGAGATTCGCACCCACAAGCGGCTCATTGATATTCTCGATCCCACCACCAAGACCGTCGGCGCCTTGGGCAAGCTCAACCTGCCCGTGGGCGTGGACATCAAGATCAAGGCGTACTGAGAAGAGGGGCGAAGGACGAGGGGCTAGGGGCTAGGGGCGAGGCGCCCGCCGCTCCTGGAATGCGGTCGCCCACAGTGTATCATGTCGCCGTGTTGCCGATCATCCTGTCGGGCATCGCCTTTTTGGCCGCGCTGTCGTTTCTGGCGTGGGTGGCCATTCTTCTGCACCCGGCTCGGCCGTGGGATTTTCAGCCGGTCGGTGACGACAAGCCTATCGGCAATTCGCCCGCTGCGAACTGGGATGGCAATTGGCCGCAGGTCTCGATTCTGGTTCCGGCGCGCAACGAGGCTGAAGCGCTGCCGCGCACATTGCCCGCGCTGCTCACCCAGGATTATCCCGGCCCGTTCCAAGTTGTCCTGATTGACGACCGTTCCAGCGACGGAACGGGAGAGGCCGCGCGGCGCATCGCCGGCGAACTCGGGCGCGCTGAGCGCTTGCATGTCATTGCCGGCGCCCAGTTGCCTGAGGGCTGGGTGGGGAAAGTGTGGGCGCTCCAGCAAGGCATCTCGTCACTCAGTACTCAGCACTCAGAACTCAGTACTTTCCTTTTGCTGACTGACGCTGACATCCTTCACGCGCCGTCGTCCTTGCGGCGGCTGGTGGGCGAGAGCCTGGCTGGCGGACTGGCTTTGAACTCGCGCATGGCGCGGCTGCGTTGCGAATCGGTCGCCGAGAAGCTGCTGATTCCGGCATTCGTCTTCTTCTTCAACCTGCTCTATCCGATGCGGCGCGTGAACGACCCGCAGCATCGGACAGCAGCGGCCGCCGGCGGCTGCATGTTGCTTTCGCGCCAGGGGCTGGAGCGCATTGGCGGCGGCCTTGAGAGCATCCGCTCCGAGCTGATTGACGACGTAAACCTGGCGCGGCAGGTCAAGGGCGCGGGGCTGCCCATAAACCTGAGCCTGAGCCGCACGGAAGTTAAGAGCCTGCGCGAATACCCGCGGCTGGGCGACATCTGGAGGATGGTGCGGCGGAGCGCGTTCACGGAACTGAAGTATTCCTGGCTGCGGCTGGCCGGCGCGCTCCTGGGGCTGGGGATGTTGTTTGTGGTGCCGGTCCTGGCCTTCTGCGGAGGGTTCATCACCCTTTGTTTCGTCGAACTGATTCGGCCTGTTTTATTGGCCCTGCTGGCGTTCTTTCTGGGGGCATTAGGCTTAGACTTGATGGGCAGGGCGTACAAGCCGGCCATTGCCTTCTTCGGGTTGCCGGAAAGGTACGCCTGCACGCTGCCGGTCGCCGGCGTTCTCTATGGCTTGATGACGCTGGATTCCGCGTTGCGCCACGCCCTGGGGGCCGGAACGCAGTGGCGGGAGACAAATCCAAAATCCAAAAAGTCCGCGGCCTAGTGCCGCGTTGAGAAAGTTGTGAGCTGGTAGGACAGGCTTTCTAGCCTGTCCGGACAGGCTGGAAAGCCTGTCCTACCTTCGTCCCACCGCGCGCTCCAACTCCTCCCACGACACTTCCAGCGCCACCGGGCGGCCGTGAGGGCACGTATAGCCGCGCGGCCCGACCTTGCGGCGGTATTCCGCGACCAGCGCGTTCATCTGCTCGAATGTCAGCCTTTCTCCGGCCTTGATGGCGCCTTTGCAGGCCACGGTCTTCATGGCCTTCTCCCGCAAAGCGGCCCGGCTCGGCGCCCCTGGCGCGTCGCTGCTGCCGGCCAGGGCATCCAGGACATCCAGGACCAGGCCCGGAGCGGAAGCGGATTTCAGGAACGCAGGCACGGCCCGCACCAGCAGGCTGCGCGGGCCGAAAGGCTCGACCTCAAAGCCCAACTGTTTCAACACCTCCGTGGCGCTCTCGTCCGCAAAGACAGCCGCCTGGGCGGGCGTCAGCTCCAGCGGCTCCGCCAGCAGCAGCCCCTGCGCGTCCCCGCGCGCGCGGCCCTCCGCCCTCGCCATCAGTTCCTCGAACAAGATGCGTTCGTGCAGCGCGTGCTGGTCAATCAGCTTCACGCCGCTCTCGTCCTCCAACGCTATGTAGGCCCCGCCGGCCTGGCCCAGAATGCGGAAGGAAAGTACTGAGTACTGAGTGCTGAGTGCTGAGGCTTGAGGCTTGAGGGTTGAGGTCTGAGTGCCAAGTGTTACCGGTTCGGCAAAGACCACCGCTTCCTCGGCGACACGATCAACCTTTCCCTTCAGCGCGCCGGGCGTCGAGTACTGCGCCGGCGGCGCCGCAGGGGGAGGTTCGGCACTCGGCTCAGCACGCGCGGGTTGCGGCCAAAGGTGAAACTCCCGTTGTGCAGGCGCGGGCGGCGTCGAGGGCTGGAACGGAGGCGGCGTGGCTGGCAACGCTCTGGAATCGGGACTCACCGCTCCGCACGCTACGCGGATGGCGTGGTGGAAGAGCGCATAGACCAGGCCCGGCAGACGGAAACGGACCTCGGCCTTCGTCGGGTGGACGTTGATGTCCACGTCGGCACCCGGCAGGTCCAGGAAGAGCACCGCGACCGGATAACGCTGCGGCGGCAGCAGGTGGCGGCAGCTCTCCAGGAGCGCGCTGGTCAGCAGGCGGTCTTTGACCGGCCGGCCATTGACGGCGAGATGAATGCTGGAACGATTGGGCCGCGTCAGCGCCGGCGGCGAAATCAGCCCGTAGAGCTTGTAGCCGCGATAGTCCGGCGAAAGGTCTGCGGCCGGAGCGGTTGCGGAGTCGCCGGGGCCGGCGACATCCAGTTCCAGCAATCCTTCACTGGCCGAACGTCCCAGCACGTCCCGCGCCCGGCGCAGGAAGGCGCCCAGCGGCGGCGGACCGTCCGCGGGATTGTGGGCCGCCAGGAGCGCGAAGACTTCCTGGCGCCCTTGAATCAGCGTGAAGGCCACGTCGGGCCGGGTGAGCGCGAGGCGCAGCAGAGCGTCGGCGCACGCCGCGGCTTCGGGGCCGGGGCCCTTGAGGAACTTGGCGCGGGCCGGCACGTTGAAGAACAGATCGCGCACTTCGACCGTGGTGCCTTCCGCCGCCGCGGCCGGCCGCGGCTCCGGGCGTTCGGGTTCGCCGCCCGCGATTTCGATCCGCCACGCGGAAGCGTCCGCTTCCGCGCGCCCGCTCCGCCGCCGCGAGGTCAGCGTAAAGCGGGAAATTGCGGCGATGGAGGGCAGAGCTTCGCCGCGGAAGCCGAGGGTGGAAAGTTGTTCGAGGTCCTCAATGTTCTGGAGTTTGGAGGTGGCGTGCGGCAGGACGCACAGCGCCAGGTCCTCCGGCCCCATGCCGCGGCCGTCGTCGCTGACCCGCACCAACTCGCGCCCGCCCGCGGCCAGCTCGACATGGATGCTCCTGGTGCCCGCGTCGAGCGCGTTCTCGGCCAGTTCCTTGACCACGCTCGCAGGCCGCTCGACCACCTCGCCCGCGGCGATGCGCGAAGCGACGGCTTCCGGCAGAACGCGGATTGAAGGTTGCGGATCAGCCTGCATTTCTCACCATTCACTAAACACAGAGGACACAGAGGAACACAGAGAACAGCTCCTTATAATTTTTCTTCTCTGTGTCTCTGTGGTTCAATGTTTTTCCT
>JBEKKG010000498.1:0-5879 GCA_050010835.1 Planctomycetota bacterium | reverse complement strand
GCACGCTGCGCAGGTCGGCGCCGTGTTCCAGGAGATGTGTTGCGTAACTGTGGCGCAAGGTGTGTGGCGTGGCGCCCAGCGGCAAGCCGGCGGCGATCAAGCGCTTGGCCAGAATGCGCCGCACGCTGCGCACGTCCAGCCGCGTACCGAAGCGATTGACGAAGACCGGCGCGGTGGAACTGCGTTGCGCCGCCGGCGCATCCAGGCGGCCATTGGCGGCCTCGGCGCGGCGCAAGAGCCAGGTGTTGACGGCGGCGGCTGCGTACGAACCCGTGGGCAGAAGGCGCTCCTTCTTGCCCTTGCCCCGGACTTTGAGCAGGCCGCGGTCGCAGTCAAAGTCTTCCAGGTTGGCGCCGACCAGTTCGGAGACGCGCACGCCGGCGCCGTAGAGCAGTTCCAGCAGGGCACGGTCGCGCACGTCCATCCAGTGGGCCCCGGTGACCGCTTCTACCAGCTTGCGGACTTCGCTTTCCGCGAGGCATTTGGGCAGCGTGCGGGGGGCCTTGGGGTTGTGAATGCCGTCCAGCGGCGAGCGCTCGGCCAGCTTCCGCCGGATCAGAAACTTGTAGAAGCTGCGCAGGCCGGAGAGCCGCCGGCCCAGCGTGCGCTTGCCCGTCCCTTTGGCGGTCTGGTCGGCCAGGAAGGCGCGGAGCATGAGCCGGTCAACCCCGTGCGGAAAGACCTGTGCGTGGCCGCGGGTCTCCAGGAAGGTCAGGAACGCGGAAAGGTCCTCCGCGTAGGCTTTGGTGGTGTGTGGCGAGCAGCCACGTTCAGCAAGCAGGTGTGAGAGGAAAAGGTCAACGAGCTTGTCGGAGCCGTTTCCCCCCCGGGACGGTTCGCGCGCAATCATGCTTATGGACATCGGCGCGAATTGCGGGAAGCTTGAGCTATTTTGGATTTTGGATTTTCGATTTTCGATTTGAACATGTTTGGCGGCGCAATCTAAAATCGAAAATCGAAAATCTAAAATCCTTGTTCCCGGGTGTATACAACTCCATGATGAACCACATCCTCCCTTGCGCCCTGACCATCTCCTCAAGCCTTTGCGTGGCCTTTGCCGGCGAAGCGCCCGGCGTGAAACTCACGCAGGAAGCAGCGGCGGTCAAAGTTGAGCTGGGCGGCCAGCCGTTCACCACCTACTGCTTCGCCGAGACCAAAGGTCCGCCGCTGCTGCGGCCGTTCCTGTATCCGGTGCTCGCGCCCGACGGCACGGAAGTCACTTCCGACCAGATGCAGACCAAGGGCGGCGATCATCCCCACCACCGCTCCTTCTGGGTCGCGCATGGCGATGTCAACGGCGCCGATCAGTGGGATTGGAAAGGAGCCGGTGCACCCAGGCAGCGGCACGTGGGGTTCACCAAGGCCGAAGGCGATACAATCATCGAGCAACTCGAGTGGGAAGGGAAGACGGCGGAGCCCATCCTGAAGGAGACGCGCACGTTGCGTTTCTTCGCTTTCCCCGATGGCGCGCGCGGGGTGGATCTGACTTCCGTCTATGAACCTTCCGCGGCCAAGGTGACTTTCGGCGACACCAAGGAAGCCGGCCTCTGCTCGGTGCGCGTGGCCAAGGAGATTGCCGATACTGCGGTCATTACCCAGTCCACGGGCGCGCGGGACGCACGCCCGGCCAAAAACGAACCCCACACTTGGGGCCAGCGGGCCACGTGGTGCGACCTGTCCGGCACAATCGCCGGCAAGCCCTACGGCATTGCGATTCTCGACCATCCCGGCAATCCGCGCCATCCGGGCTCGTGGCACGTGCGCTTGTACGGCCTGATGACCGCCAACATTTTCGGCCTGCACGAGTATGACAAAGCCAACCCCAAGGGCGCGGGGGACTTCACGATGGAAGCGGGCAAGCCCGTCACCTTCCGCTACCGCGTAGTGATTCACCTGGGCGATTCCAAGGCCGCGGATCTGGACGCCAAGTTCAAGGAATTTGCGGAAGCGAAGTAGTGCCTCACCCCTCGCCCCTCAAGCCGGGACTGTTTAGTTTCAGTTAGCTGTCCGCCCGGCGCAGATCCTGCTTGGACAGAAAGCCCCTCTCAGGGCACCTAACTGTAACTAAACACTCCCCCTCAAGCCTCAAGCCTGAATTTGGTCTTGACCTTGGCTTGCCTGGGGATACTCTGCTTGACACGAAGGGTGCGGGAAGGACGCGCACCTGCGAAATGGCGCGCCTTAGGGGATTTCAGGCCGGGGCCAGGCCTCATGATACGAGAGGGGATGAACCTGGTCAGGGCGAAAGCAGCAGCCATAAGTCTTTTTTCTCGTGTTTGTGGGTGTCCTGGCTCCGGGTTGAAATCCCCTATTAGGCGTTAGGCATTAGGCGTTAGGCATTAGGCTTCGCCTCCATACCGCGCGCCCCAATGCCTGACGCCTGGAACCGGAGGGTGAAAGAGCCGGGATTTCAACCGCGCCGTTCTTTCCATATTCTCTGTGTCCTCTGTGTCCTCTGTGTTCTCTGTGGCAAAGGCCGTCGTAGTTCGACGTTTTGGGTTGAGTGATGGCAGCTAAACGAGGCCCGACAGAACGCAAACGCGCCAAGGAGTCCGCTCCAGTTGCCGAGCAGGCGGACGAAGCCGGGCTGCCAGACCAGACCGCCGCTGCCGCGCCTGCTTCGCCACCCAAGGCCGCCTCCGCTTATGTCGTTTTCGCCCGGCGCTTCAGGCCCCGCAGTTTCTCGGATGTTGTCGGCCAGGCCGCGGCGACAGGTTCTTTGCGGCAGGCGCTTAGTTCCGGGCGCGTCGCCCAGGCCTACCTCTTCTGCGGGCCACGGGGCGTGGGCAAGACCAGCTTGGCGCGCATTGTGGCCAAGGCGCTCAACTGCCTTAACGGCAAAGGGCCGGGCGGCGTGGCTGAAGAGCCGTGCAACGCCTGCCAGGCTTGCGAGGCGATTCAGGAGGGCCGCGCGCTCGACGTCATTGAGATGGACGCCGCGACCAACCGCGGCATCGAGGAAGTGCGCAGTCTCCGCGAGAACGTCGGCTTCGCGCCCGCCGAACTCCGCTACAAAGTCTACATCATTGACGAAGTCCACATGCTGACGCGCGAGGCCTGGAACGCCTTCCTGAAGACGCTCGAAGAGCCCCCCCCGCACGTGAAGTTCATCTTCGCCACGACCGATCCCAACAATGTCCCCGAAACCATCCTGAGCCGCTGCCAGCGCTTCGACCTCCGGCGCATCGGCCCGGCGGACATCGTCACCCGCCTGAAGCAGATCTGCGCGCTCGACAACGTCGAATGTGAGGAAGCCGCCCTTTCGCGCATCGCCAGCCTCGCCAGGGGCGGCCTGCGCGATGCCGAGGGCCTGCTGGACCAGGCCATCAATCTGGCGCAAGGCCAAGTGACCGACCTGATCGTGCGCGAACTCAGCGGCGCCGCGCCCGACGAACTGATCTCCGAAATCCTGCTCAGTTGCGCCGACGCCAACACCGCGGCTGCTCTGGCGCAGGCGCATCAGGCCCTCGAAGCCGGCGCCGACCCCGAGGACCTGCTCAGCGCGCTGCTGGAGCGCCTGCGGGGCGCTCTGCTGGCCCAAGTCTGCGGGGAGAACTCGCCGCTGCTGGAAGGCCAGACGCACCTGAAGGCCGGCTACCTGGAACTGGGCCGCAAGCTCAACAGCGACCAAAACATGATGCTGATGCAGCTCTTTGCCGCGGCGCGGCGTCAAATGCGCGACGCCGCACTGACACGCTTGCCGCTGGAGATGGCGCTGGTTCGCGCCTCGCGAGTCGGCGACCTTGTGGAACTGGGTAAATTAGTGAGCGCATTGGAGGCCTCCGGCAGCGCCCTGGCGCCACGCGCCCCACCCGCGCCGCCGCCTGGCCGCGAGGGCTATCGCCCAAACTTGCCAAGCCGCCCGGTGGGTACCGTTGATGCCCGCCAGGCGGCCACGGAAGGAGCGGGGGTTGGTAGCCAGAGGCCAGCGCCCAGTTCCCCCTCTCCTGGAGGGAGAGCGCAAGAGGAGAGGCCGGCCTACAGTGCCCAGCCTGTGGCTTCCTCTGTAGGGCAAGCCTCCGGCTCACCCCACAACCCGCCCCCGGCCTCCAACCTCCAGCCCGAGTTGTGGCAGCAGATCATCTCCAACGTGACGGGCCTGAAAGGCGGCGGCTTGCTGCTCAGCGCCCTTACTCACGCGCAGTCCGTCAGGTTCGATGCCGCCGCGAAGATTCTGGCGCTGGGCTTCACTGCGGGCCAGTTGTTCTACCGGGACGCGCTGGAGAAGGCGCATCACCAAGCCCTGCTCCTGCCGGTGCTGCAACAAGTGCTTGGGGGTGACGTGAGGCTGGCGGTTGAGCGTGCTGCGGAAGCCGCGGAGCCGGCGCCTGTCCGTCAGACCCAGACTCCGCCCGCACCGCCAAGGGCCGGGGGAGCACCAGCGCCCGCCCCGCTTACCCCGCCGTCTTCCGCCAGAGGGGAGAGGCACAGGCGACCTGGGCCGGTCAATGCCGGCGAGGGACCGCTGGATGTTGAGGAGAGCCAGAGCGAAGAGACCGAGATTGAGTTCGATGGTGAAGGTGAACTGCCGCTGCGCGGGCAGGCCGTTGAGCCGGGCGTCTCCGCGGCAGCGGAGGCCGGAACCGAGGAAGCAGGGCCGCGGCCCCCTGAGGTAAATGCCGCGAAGCCGGCGCCGCCGGCACCGCTGAGCCCGGCGGAACTGAAGGCTTTTGAGTCGCAGCCTTTGGTGCAAATGGTGTTGCGTGCAACTGACGGAGTGCTGGTGGGCGTGACCAGGAAGTAGCCGGCGCGACAGAGAGGAAGCAGCGATGTTCGGCATGCCAGGCAACCTGGGCGACATGATGAAGCTGGTGGGCCAGTTGCCCAAATTGAAAGAGAACATCGCGCAGGCCCAGGAACGCGCGCGGAACCGCACGGTCAGCGGCGAGTCCGGGGCTGGCCTGGTCAAGGTCGTGGCCAATGGCGTGGGCGAGGTCCTGTCCGTGGCGATTGAGCCGGAGGCGCTGAAGGACCCTGAGTCGCTCGGTCCGTTGATCGCCGCAGCCACCAATGCGGCGCTGGTTAAGAGCAAAGAGGTCATCGTCGGCGAGGCGCGCACCGCGATGGGCGGCATCGAGTTGCCGCCTGGGATTGTCCCTTGAGGCGGGGGATGTCTTCTAAACACAGAGGACGCAGAGGAACGCAGAGGGGTTTGTACGAAAAGATTTACTGTTGTTTCCAATGTTTCTTTCCTTTGTGCACTCTGCGTCCTTTGCGGTGAATGAGTGGTGTGAAATGCAGGCCAAGACTGGACAGCCGAAGGAAGAACCGCCCGCGGACTGCTTCGAGGCGCTGATCCGCGAGTTGGAAAAACTGCCGGGCATCGGGCGGAGGTCGGCGGAGCGGATGGCCTACTATCTGCTGGCCGCAGGCAAGAAGGAAGCTATGGCGCTGGCCTATGCCATCCGCGATGTGAAGCAGAAGCTGCACCCCTGCACCGTCTGCGGCTGCCTCACGGAAAAAGCGTTGTGCGCCATTTGCGAAGACCCGCGGCGGGATGGCGGAGCAATCTGTGTCGTGGAGTGGCCCAGGGAAATCCGCGCCATCGAGGGTTCCGGCCAGTTCTCCGGACGTTATCATGTGCTGATGGGTCGGCTTTCACCGCTTTCCGGTGTTGAGCCGGGGGACTTGCGCCTTGGGGCTTTGCTGGAGCGCGTCAAGACTGCCGCCGTGCAGGAATTGGTGCTGGCCACCAGCCCCACCGTGGAAGGCGATGCCACGGCCGCTTTCATCGCCCAGCAGGCCAGGGCCGCCCGGCCGGAACTGCGCGTGACGCGCCTGGCGCGCGGCGTCCCGGCGGGCAGCGACCTTTCTTTTGCACAGAGTGGCACCATCGGCGAGGCACTGAAGGGGCGGACCGAACTGGCGGCCAGTCCGCC
>JBEKKG010000497.1:0-5884 GCA_050010835.1 Planctomycetota bacterium | reverse complement strand
AACCGGGGCCCAGGCCACGCTGGCAATCACACTGAATGGCTCCAGCCTGCACACAGCGGGGTTTGACACGGAAGGCATCGTGAACACAGTGGCCACAGGCAAGAAGGGGATTTCCCGGCAGATTCAGGTGGCACTGGTCATTGACGGCGTGTCATACTACACCCAGGCCAACGCGACATACGTTCTCAGCAAGGGCACGGGGCAGTTGACGGGCAGGATGAAGAAGTAAGAACGGAGCAGCAGCCGTTCAGTCCGAGCCGCGGCTGTGGGAGAGCGGCCGCATAGCTCGCATTCCCCCTGTGTGTCCCACAGCTTGTAACGCTGCGCCTCCCGCGACCGCTTGCTCACGCGCGCGGACCGGAGACCGAACGGTTGCACAAACTTTTTTCTCCTTGACAAATCCGCGCTCAACAGATAAAGACATGCGTTTATGTAGTGAGTGGAGGAGCGTAAGCAACAGGCCATGATCTCCAGCACCAGCCGCCATGCCATTCGCGCACTCATCATCCTGGCGCAGTTGCCGAAACATCGGTACGCACAGGCTGCGGCTGTGGCCAAGTTGATCCGGGCGCCCGGCAACTACCTCGGCAAGACGCTCCAGGCCCTTTGCAGACAGGGCCTGCTGCTCTCGCACAAAGGACGTGGCGGCGGGTTCCGGCTGGCGCGCGACCCGCACTGCATTTCGCTCTACGACGTGGTGGAACCGATCGAGGGCCTGAGCCGCAAGCCTGGCTGCATCCTCGGCAAGCTGTTCTGTTCGGACGCGTCCCCCTGCCCGGCGCACAAGGCTTTTGCGGCGCTCGCCGCGCACCAGGAACGTTTTCTGAAGAAGACCACCATTGGGATGTTGGCAGACAGGTACCGGGGAACACGAGGAAAAGGAGCATAGCATGTTCTGTTTTCAGTGCGAACAAACCGCCAAGGGCGCCGGCTGCACCCGCATGGGCGTCTGCGGCAAGAACCCCACTACGGCGGACCTGCAAGACTTGCTGGTCCACGCCGTCAAGGGCATCGCGGCGTACGCGCACCGCGCGCGCAAGCTGGATGCGAAAGACAGGCAGGTGGACGTGTTTGTCGTCGAGGCGTTGTTCAGCACCATGACCAACGTCAATTTTGACCCGGCCCGTCTCCAGGAGCTTTTGGGCAAGGCCGCGGCCATCAAGGCCAAGGCGCAGCAGCTTTACGTCGGCGCCTGCAACAAGGCCGGACACCAGCCCGAGTTGCTCGACGGACCGGCCCAGTGGGAGCCGACCGGGGCCATTGAGGGCCTCTTGCAGCAGGCCGCTGAAGTCTCTATTCAGAAACGCCGCGCCAAACTGGATCCGGACGTGGCCTCTCTCCAGGAGCTCCTGACCTATGGCCTGAAGGGCGCCGCCGCCTACGCCGACCATGCGCAGATTCTCAGCCAGGCAAGTGACGAAGTATTCGCGGTGTTCCATGAGCTGCTCGCTTACCTGGCCCAGCCCAACCAGACGGTGGACGAACTGTTAGGCCGCTGTCTCAAGGCCGGCGAACTGAATCTGCAGGCGATGGAACTGCTCGACAAGGCCAACACTTCCGCTTACGGGCATCCGGTCCCCACCGCCGTGCGCGTGGAGCCTGTCCAGGGCAAGGCCATTCTCGTTTCCGGCCACGACCTCAAGGACCTCGAAGCCCTCCTCAAGCAAACAGACGGGAAAGGGATCAACGTCTACACCCACGGCGAGATGCTGCCCGCGCACGGCTACCCCCGCCTGAGAGCCTACAAGCACCTCGCCGGCAACTACGGCGGCGCGTGGCAAGACCAGGCCCGTGAGTTCAGGGATTTCCCCGGGGCCATCCTGATGACGACCAATTGCCTGCAGCAGCCGCTGGAAGCCTACAAGCATCGCATCTTCACGTCCGGCCTGGTCGCCTGGCCCGGCGTGCGGCACATCGCCGACGGCAACTTCGCCCCGGTCATGAGGGCCGCGGTGAACGAGGAAGGCTTCAAGGAAGACGGCCCCCACCATACTATTACAGTCGGCTTCGGCCATGCAGCGGTCATGGGCGTGGCGGGCAAGGTGATCGAGGCGGTCAAGAGCGGCGCGATCCGGCGCTTCTTCCTTATCGGCGGCTGCGACGGCGCCAAGGGCGGCCGCAATTATTATACTGAACTGGCGAAGTCGCTGCCGCCTGACTGCGTGATCCTGACGCTGGCTTGCGGCAAGTACCGCTTCAACAAGCTCGACTTCGGCACTGTGGCGGGCCTGCCGCGGCTGCTGGATATCGGCCAGTGCAACGACGCTTACTCGGCCATCCAGATTGCGGTGGCCCTGGCCAAAGCCTTCAACTGCGGGGTGAACGACCTGCCGCTTTCTTTCATACTCTCCTGGTACGAACAGAAAGCCGTGGCCATTCTGCTGACGCTGCTCCACCTCGGCATCAAGAACATGCGGCTCGGCCCCAGCCTGCCGGCGTTCGTCTCCCCCAACGTGCTGAAGGTCCTGGTTGAAAAATTCAGCATCCAGCCTATCAAGACGGCGCAGGAGGACATGAAAGCCATCCTCGGCTGATGCTGTGCCTGCAGGAACGGTAGCCCCGGCGTCCCTGCCGGCACGGAGGCCGGTGCTACCGTTGCAGAACTCATTCAACGCGACACTACGGGAGGAGGGTGACATGTTGATCGAGGAGAGGCGGAGTATTGTTGCCCCATTAGGCTGGGTGTTGGCCGTTGCGCTGCTCCTTGCTCAAGCCGCGGCGGCGCAGGAAGCCGGCCCAGCCCAGCCGCGGATCAAAGTCTCCGCCAAGTCGGCGGCGTGCATCGAATGCCATGAGAAAACCGAGCCGGGGATCATTGAGCACTGGAAGGGCAGCACCCACGCCCGTGAGAGCGTGGGCTGCCTCGGCTGCCACCGCGCGGACAAGGGCGATGCGGACGGCTTTGAGCATTACGGCGTGCTGATCCGCACTATCGTCACGCCCCGCAACTGCGCCGGCTGCCACGAGGACGTGGTGGAGGAGTTCGAGCGCAGCCACCACTCCAAGGCCGGCAACATTCTCGCGTCGCTGGACAATTTTCTGGCAGAGACCGTCGAAGGCTCGCGGGTGGCGTTCAGCCCGCACTCGCCCACGCCGGGCAAGGCCGTCGAGAACGTCAACGGCATGTCCAGCGCATTCTCGGGCTGCCAGCAGTGCCACGGCAGCAAAGTTGCGCTGCAATCCACCGACGGCGGGATGATCACTGTTGACGACCTGAAACCGGGAGCCGACGGCAAGCCAACCAACCGGGACGCGGTCAGCAAGATAAAGAAGGACGACAAGGGGAAGCCGTTCTACCACCCCAGCACCTGGCCCAACACGGGCATCGGCCGCTTGAACCTAGACGGCTCGCGCGGCTCGTGCTCGGCCTGCCACAGCCGGCATGACTTCTCGCCGCGGCGCGCGCGCCAGCCGGAGAATTGCGGCAAGTGCCACCTGGGCCCGGACCATCCGCAGAAGGAAATCTACGAGGAATCCAAGCACGGCGTCGCGTACCGCGACTTGAGGGAACACATGAATCTCAACGCGGACAGGTGGGTTTTGGGCAAGGACTACTCCCAGGCCCCGACCTGTGCGACCTGCCACATGTCCGGCAATCTGAAGAACGGCGGCCGGATTACGCACGATCCCGGCGACCGCATTTCCTGGACGAACCGGCCGCCTGTCAGCGTGGTCATGGACACGGATAAGGACCACAACATTGTTACGGAGACCGACCCTGAGAAGCGCAGAGCGCTCATTGCAGACACGGCGGAGGACAAGCGCAATCGTATGAAACAGGTCTGCTCCCATTGCCACACGCCGGATTACGTCAACTCGTTCTACAAGCAATACGACGACCTGGTCGTGCTCTTCAATGAGAAGTTTGCCAAGCCGGGCCAAGCCATCATGTCCGGACTCTACAAGAATGGGCTGCTCACCAAGACGCAGTTCGATGAAGAGATCGAGTGGACCTGGTATTTTCTGTGGCACCATGAGGGGCGCCGTGCCCGGCATGGCGCCGGCATGATGGCGCCGGATTACACCCACTGGCACGGCATGTTTGAGGTCGCGGAGCGCTTCTACATGAAGCTGATCCCGCAGGCACGCGAGCTCATCAAACGTGCGGCTGAAAGCGGCAAGGTCGAACAGTCCAAGGCCGCGCAGGCGGTGCTCGACGCCGTGCTGGCGCGTCCTGAGCACGTCTGGTTGACGCAAGGAGCGGAAGGTGACGCCCTGCGCATCCAGAAAGCAATGGAAGAACGCTACGGCAAGCGTTAAAAGCAAGGCTGCAATCATGGTCCGTTCGGGAGAACCAGGAGCACAGCCATGCGCATCATTGATCCCCACGTCCACATGTACAGCCGCACCACCGACGACTACGAAACGATGCTCCTGCACGGCATCGAATGCGTCGTCGAGCCGGCCTTCTGGCTCGGCAGCGACCGCCACTACGCCGGCACGTTCTTCGACTACTTTGAACATATCAGCGGCTGGGAGCCTGCCACGCGCGCGGCCAAACGCGGCATGAAACACTTCTGCGTGCTGGGTGTGAATTCCAAGGAAGCCGAAGACCTGGTCCTCTCGCGCGAAGTCATTGCGGGGATGCGAAAGTACCTCGAACGGCCCACCTGCATCGGCATAGGCGAGATCGGATTCAATAACCTCACCCGGAATGAAGAGCTGGTCCTGCGCGAGCAATTGCAGCTCGCCCGGCAGCTTGATTGCCCGGTCATCATCCACACGCCTCACAACAACAAACTCGAAGGCACGCTGCGCATCCTCGCCATCTGCAAGGAACTGGGCTTGAAGCCAGAGCGCGTGGACATTGATCACAACACCGAAGAAACGATGCAGCACTCCCTCGACGGCGGATTCTACGCCGGTATCACCATGTACCCGCGGACCAAGTGCAGTCCGCAACGCGCCCGCGACATGGTGGAAACCTTCGGTGCCGAGCGCGTTTTGCTGAACAGTTCAGCCGACTGGGAGACCTCCGATCCGCTGGCGGTGCCCAAGGCCGCGTACCTGATGCTTCAAACCGGCTTCACGCGCGCCCAGGTCCGGCGCGTGGTGTGGGAGACGCCCTACGAGTTCCTGGCCCAGTCGCCCAAGTTCAAGGCGGCGATGGAGCAGATCTACAAGGACGTGTGAGCGACGCGCAGACATGAGAAAGAAGATTCGGCACAGGATTGACGAGAATCTGGCCGCCTGCCTGGCCGCCCGCAGGAAGATCGTACGCGAGTGCAAGACGCGTGAGGGGTTCTACGAATACCTCTTCCGTTTGGAGCAAGAGGAGTGGCCGCCGCCGCCCCCACTTCCTGCTCGCAAGTTCAGTGCAGGCGCCAAGCCGCGCAAAGCCCGCACAGTGATGCCAATGACGGAAAGGAGACCGAATGCCCGCTGAACTTTTTTTCGCCCGCTACCACCCCGTGGACCTCGAACCCAAGAACTCCATCGGCGCCAAGTGGCTCAGGCTGCTCGATAAACTGCCGCTCAAGTCCGTCGTCGAGAAGAAACGGACAGCCATCAAGGTGCATCTTGGCGGCGGCACCGGCTTCACCACGGTCCATCCTTTCTTCCTGCGCAAGCTGGTGGACAAAGTAAGGGCTGCCGGCGCCCGGGAAATTTTTCTTACAGACACTGCCGGCGCAGTCTTCAGCGCGCACGAACGCGGCTACGCCCGTGAGACCATCGGCTGCCTGCTGCTGCCGGCCGCGGGCGCGTCGGACAAGTATTTCTACAGCCGGCCCATCAAGCCCGCGTTCAAGTCGCTCAAGGAAGTGGAACTCGCCGGCGAGATCGTGGATGCCGAAGCGCTGATTGACGTCTCGCACGTCAAGGGCCACGGCGCCTGCGGCTTCGGCGGCGCTTCGAAGAACCTCTCCATGGGCTGCGTCACCGG
>JBEKKG010000496.1:0-5897 GCA_050010835.1 Planctomycetota bacterium | reverse complement strand
CAGAGGGCCTTCCCCAAGGTCGCGGTGCTGGATGGCTTTTGAGAGCGTGAGGTGTTCTGCAACCAGGAAGATCAAAGTCCGCACGTCCGCGGCGCTCAACCCCAGACGCTCGCCGATGGCGGGGACCATCAGCGCGCCGCGTTCGCTGTGGCCGGGTCCGCCGCGGGATTTGCCCAAGTCGTGGAACAGCGCCGCCAGGCGCAGCAGATAGGGCCGCCGCAGGTTGTTCAGGATGTTCTGCTTGAATGTCGAGCCCGGTTCGGTGGCCTGGTACAAGCGGTCCACCACCGCGATAGTGTAAAGTGTGTGCTCATCCACGGTGAACTCGTGATACACGTCGTTGACCGCCAAGCCTTCGATCTCGCCAAACTCGGGGACATAGCTGCCCAGCAAGCCGATGTCGCGCATGGACCGCAGGGTCCGCGCCACGTGGTTGCGGCCGCGCAGCAAAGTGATGAAGTACGCGGCGGCCTCGTGGTGGCCGCGCACGGCCTCCTGCAGCTCGGGCAGCCGCGCGTGAATGGCCTCGCCGATGTCCTGGCTGACTGCCACCCCCAGTTGGGCCGCGTGCAGGAACGCGCGGAACGCAGGCTCCAGCCAGTCCGCGCCGCTGAAGAGGCCGCTCCGCGCCGCATACAGGTAGTCGCCGATGCGCACGAAGTCCTCGTCCACCGGTTTGCGCCGCAGCCTTTCCACGTCCTCCGTCGCAATGGCGCGCTCCTCCTGGTAGCGCCGCGTCACCGTGTGGGCCAGGCGATACACGGCCGCGGCCGCCCGAAAATAATCCCGCAGCAGCTCCTCCGCGGCCGTGAACTGTTCCGTGCCCTGATAGGCCAGGTCTTCGGCAACGGCTTGCTGCATGGCGAAGTCCAGAACGTCCTGCTGGCGGCCGCACAGCGCGTGCAGCGACACGCGGAAGGTCAGCAGCCGTTCATAGCCGGCCCGCGCCTCCTCAATCGCCGCCGGCGAGACCAGGGGCCTGTCCTTCAGGCGCGGCAAGTGCCCGGAAAGCTGGGCCGCTTTGTCCAGCCAGACCGCCAACTGGAAATCCCGCAGCGCGCCGGGGCTGTCCTTGAGGTGCGGCTGAGTGCGGTAGACCGACTGGCCCTGCCAGCGCCGGAGCGTCTCTTCGTGTTTCGTTTCCACGAAAACCCGCCCCAGGCGCCGCAGAAAGTCCGGCAAGTCCTCGTTATGCAGCTTGTCCGCCAAGGCGCGGCGCCCCGCCACGAAACGCGACTCCAGCATGGCGGTCGCGGTCTCCAGCGCGTTCTCTTCGGTGCCGATTTCATCCAAGGCTTGCAGGCATTCCTTCCGCGAGCGCACCGCGTAACCCACGTGCAGCCCCGCGTCCCACAGCGGGTGCAGCAAATGGCTGACGAGCTGTCCCAGCCCCGTCTCGGGGACGTCGTCCGCGCGCAAAAGCAGGAAATCCAGGTCCGAGTACGGCGCCAGTTCGCGGCGCGCATAGCTGCCCAGCGCGAAAAGCGCGATCCCGGGTCCGGCAGGGCCGGACAGCGGTGCCTCTGTAGGGCGATCCTCTGGATCGCCGGGCGACCCGGCGGGTCGCCCCACCAACGCCCGCGAGCTGCTGTCCGCCCCTGCCGTTTCCGGCGCCAGCCCGCTGCGCCGGGACGCGAAGCCGAGGAGTTGGTTGAGCAGGCGGTCGGCGAAATCCGAGAGCAGTTCGCCCGCGGCACGCCCCCCTTTGGCACGGTTAGTCTCAGCAGCCAAGGCCCGCGCCCGCACGAAAGCATTCTTTATGGCGCCAATACAGCTCAACCCGGGCGTGCTGTTCGCCTTCAACTGCCTGAAAGCAGCTTCGACCGGAGCAAGAGGATCGTTCTTCTCGTCAGGTTGTGCCGTTTCTTGCGGCTGGGAGCCGCCTGGCAGCAATGCACTCATAGCTTCACTTTACGACAAGCCGGGCACTGAGTACAGCGCCACGCATTTTGGATTTTGGATTTTCGATTTTCGATTGCGCCGCCGGACATGCGAAAATCCAAAATCCAGAATCCTTCGCGGCTAACTCTTGATGTCGCGTTGCTCGAAGAGCAGCACCGCCGCGGCTAGAAAGGCGGTCAGATAGCCCGCCAGATGGACCAGCGACACGTAGATCTCGCCCGTCTTGACGTAGCTGTAAAAGCACTGCTGCCAGCGCAGCATGTGGGTCACAAAAAGATAGGGGCGGAGCCATTCCAGGAAGGGGAAAGAGTGCAACGTAAGGAAGGAGAGGTAAATGGAGAGCGTGACCACGTATGCCATAGCCGTGCTTTCCACCAGGGAAGAGATGAGCAGCGCCAGCGCCGCGAGGACCATCATCCCCGCGGTGGCCAGCAGCCACGCCATCACGAGACGCAGCGGCACCTCAGCCGCCGGTACGGTGCTCACGCCTTCCTGCCCGTTGCTGAAGAAAATGTTCAGAGTGTAGAGGTTGCCGGTGCCGAAGTTCAACACTCCCAGGCCGGCCAGCAAAACAATGGCAAAGCAGGAAATGGCCAGCGCATAGCCTGCCAAGATGATGAATTTCCCCAGCAGCAGCCGCCTGCGGCTGACGGGCCGCACCAGGCAGGCGCGCAGCGTGCCCTGCTCAGCTTCTCCAGCTACCATCAGCCCCGAGGCCACAGTAATGAAGATCGGCACCAGGAGTTGGAAAATGGGGTTCATCGCGTGCGCCGTCATGTGATAGCCGTTCACGAACTCCTCTTTGCGCCGGAAGATGACCTGAAAGCGGGCAAACAGGGCCTTTGCGTGGATGAACTGGACATGGTGGCATACCGTGACGATCAGCGCCACGATGATTGTGAGCATCAGGAACGGGACCCAGGTGATGCTCCGCCCTCGCAGCTTGACCCACTCAAACCGCAGCACCGCACGCAGGGATAAGAACATTTCAGGTTTCATGCTCCGGTCTTCGAGTTTCGGATTTCGTGTTTTGCGATTCCATGCTGCTGGTGTGCTCCAGGAACAACCGCTCCAGCCAGGCCGTCTCCGGCGCCAGAGCCCGCACGGAGATCCCTGCCTGCACCAGGGCCGCATTGATGGCGGAAATGTCCACGCTGTTGCTGGGGGACACGCGCAAACTTTGCCTGTCGCCGGGTTGGGCCGCCAGGCCGAATCTGTCGCGCAACAGCGCTGCGGCCTCCGCCGGCTGGCTGGTGGCGAGCTCCACGCCGCGGAAGCGCCGTTCGAGTTCCGCCAGTTGCCCTTCGAGAATCAGCCGCCCGCGGTCGAGAATGGCAATGCGATTGCACAGGTTCTCGACTTCACCGAGCATGTGGCTGGAGAGGAAAATGGTCAGCCCCTCCTCGCCGGCCAGCCGCACAATCAGCTCGCGTATCTCGCGGATGCCGTGCGGATCGAGGCCATCGGTCGGCTCGTCCAGCACGAGCAGTTCCGGCCGCGGCAGCAGGCAGGCGGCAATGCCGAGGCGCTGCTTCATGCCGTGGCTGTAAACCGCGACCCGTTCCAGTTCACGCCCCCGCAAGCCGGTCATCTCCAGCGCCCAGTCAATCTCGGCTTCTCGCGCCCCGCCCGAAAGCCAGGAGAAGATCTCCAGATTCTTGCGCCCCGTCAGGTACGGATAGAAGGAGGGGGCTTCCACGAATGCGCCGACCTGCCGCAACGCGCTCAGCCGATCCCCGGCCAGAGTGTGCCCGCCGATGGCCACACGCCCCGACGTGGGGTAGATCAAGCCCAGGATCATCCGAATGGTGGTGGACTTGCCCGCGCCGTTGGGACCGAGGAAGCCAAAGACATCGCCGCGGTAGGCGGTGAAGCTGAGGTTGTCCACGGCCCGCAACGCGCCCCCGCAGTTGGGACGGCGCCGGAATACCTTGGTCAGGTTCTCGGCGACAAGGAGGGCTTCGCCTGAGTGCTGGGTGTTAACCTGCATCTATCACCACTCATTCACCGCAGAGGACGCGAAGGAACGCAGAGGGGATTCTGGATTTGCCATTTGCGATTGCAGCACCGGACGTGCCACAATCGAAAATCTAAAATCCGTAACCGTTCAGCCCGCCTCGGCCTTCCCCGCGTCCGCGGGGCAGAGAATGGGAAGAATGGGAAGGATGAGAAAGATGGGGAAAAGATGATGATGAGTCCTCCCATCCTTCCCATTCTTCCCATTCATTCCCCTTGTGGCCGGTGATTGCCGGGGGCGGCTGAACGGTTACCAAAGTTCAAAATCCCCTGCGTTACTCTACCACAGAGCCGTCACACAGTACGACGTTCTTGCCCCCGAAGCCTGCGTCGCTGGTCGCATGGAAGTTCTCGTAGTCGTACAGCATCGGCGTCCGGGAAGGGCCGAGAATCTGTTCCAGCCGCCCGTCCTGCACGCGCCCGTTCAGCACCGCGTTCCACTCGTAGCTGGAGCCTTCCTGCTGGTAGAAACCTTGATTATCCGCGGGGCAGCACAGCACGCGCGGGTCGTGGCAGTAGGGGAGCAGGAGTTGGCTGAAGCTGGGCAGCGAGTTGTCGAGCGAGGGACGCGAAGCCGCGGCCGGGTACCTGCCCTGGTTGTCTATGACGTACATTTGCACGGCCTTCGCGAGCTGCGAAAGGTTGCTCTTGCACTGGACCCGCCGGGCTTCAGCGCGCGCCCTGGACAAAACCGGCAGGAGCAGAGCGGCCAGGATTATGAGGATTGAGATGACGACGAGCAGCTCAACCAGCGTAAACCCCAGCCGATTTATCCTAGAGTCCTTTGGCATAGTCGAGGTTCTCCAGTGCGCCGTCGAAGAGGGGGGCCAGTTCGGCCCGTTCCTCACTGGAACTGACGCGCAGGTACGTCTTGACGGCTTTCTCGACGACGGCGGTGAAATCCGAGGAGTTGAGCGTGTCGCGCAATTCCTTCTTCTCCTCCGGCGTCAGCCTGCTCATCCGCTCGCGCGCCTCGCGCTGGCGTTCCTGCACCTCCACCACGAACGCCTTCCGTTCTTCCTTGTTCATCTTCTTATAGCGATCCAGCTGCTCCTGTATGCCGCGGTCCAGGGTGCGGCGCACAAACTGGATGCGCTGTGCGGGCGGCAGGCTCTGGAAATAACTCTGCGCCTGCGGGCTTTGCATGACCTCGCGCCGCGCGCCCGCGTCCAGCTTGTTGACCAGTTCGATGGCCTTTTCCAGCTCCAGGCTGCCGTCGCCCATGCGGGCCTTGAGTTCCTCGGGTTCGAGATCGCGGACCCTGGGTGTGAGCAGCTTGACGGCGAGGACGCAGCCTGCTGCGACGAGCACGGCCAGCAACAACGCGCGCGCCCAGCGCCGCAGGGCGGGAGAGGATTCAGTTACTGCGCCCATACTGGACTAAGGAGCATAACTGCCCGACCGGGGAATGCCACCAGCGGATTCGAGGTACGGCGGCGGGGCTGCCTCACCGGACTTGTGCCACGGATGTGGCCGCGCCAGCTGTTTGGCGCGGCCTCATCCGTGCCAGCGGGTAGCACGGATAAGCCGCCGCGTTGCGGCGGCATATCCGTGGCACAAATCCAGTTATGCGGTCCGTTACCGCTTTTCCGGCGGTCCTACGTCCCCGTAGGCATGGACCCGCTCGCAGATCAGCCGCAGCTTGCTTTCCACGTCGCCGGCGGCGGTCTTGAGCGAATCGGCATCAATCGTCAGCGGGGCGCCGAGGACCACCAGCGGCGCGCCATACTCAGGGGAACGCACGGCCTGCTCGACAGACAACCCCCCGACGGCCTGCACGGGCACATGCACCGCCTTGACGACCTCGCGCAGTTCGTCCAGCGGACTGGGGCAACGTCTCCCCGCGGCCACCTCGCCCTTGCGGTAGTCGTAGCCGATGTGGTGAATCACGAAATCGCAGCCCAGGTCTTCGAGGCGCTTGGCCGAGGCCACCATGTCCTCCGTGCCCAGGTTGTCGCCCATGACTTTGACGCCGTAAT
>JBEKKG010000495.1:0-6250 GCA_050010835.1 Planctomycetota bacterium | reverse complement strand
CCGCAACGCGGCGGCTTATCCGTGCTACCCGCGGCTGGCACGGATGAGGCCGCGCCAAACAGCCGGCGCGGCCACATCCGTGGCACAAGAAACCGGGGAATTCACCCGCGCGCGGTATAGTCATCCGCAGACTGTTTCCTGGAAATCCGACGGGAAGCATGCTGATTGGCAAGACACTGGCCACCCCCCCCCAACTGCCAGTCCGAAAGCGCCGGCCAGTGGCGCTTGAGACTTGGACAATGACTGTAACCGTTGGCGCAATTATTCAAACAGAAATTCCACGTTGGCGTCTGAAATTCATAAGCGCACGATACCCGCAAGGAGGTCAGTCCAAGTTTTGACGCTGCCAACTCCTTATGTTCAAGACTGTTGCATTTCTTCCAATCCTACTCCAGTCGAGAATTGGGCAGCGAACTCTTGAAGTAAGCCGCCAGTGGGTTCCTGAGGTGCGTTTAGATGCGGTGGCCACGACACTCGTGGCACATATTGGGACACTCGTGTCCAAACAGTAACACTTGTATTACCAAGTCTATGCACTATGTGAGTCATTTTGGTAACAAGATCAGAAGCCAAGCGTTGTGTGGCTCAAAATGTGAATCCCTAGTTCATTCCAAGTCGTTTACGATGAAGCAGTTAAGTACTCAACGAGCGCCTCTGTTAGAATTGGCCCGGCACTTGCCTATACAAGGCTGAGGGGATGGATGTGTGGAATTGGAATGGAACTCAAGATGACGACCCACCTGTCGCAAATTCTTTGGATTGTCACCAACGCCAGGCCGCATGGCTCGTTGTGGTTGTGGAAGGATAGCAGGCGGGGGCATGCCGGGGGTGTTGTCTGAGGGGATGGAGGAAGGGTGGCGGATGAGCAGGTGCGGCTTGGTTAGAGGGGACTCGAACAGGGCAAGTGCGAGCCGTTTTCAAGCGTCCCAGGGTGGACGATCTCATTTGGGGAGGCGGAAGATGAAACCGGTGCAGGCCCAGCTTACTGGCAGCAAGGGGGTCAGCCTCCTTGAGACAATGATAGCTGGCGTTGTTCTTGCCATCGGGATTTGCGGCGTCATGACCTCCTTGACCAGCACTCGACAGTATTTGGACTACGACCGCGAGGAGAACCTGGCAATCAACGAGGCACGGCTGAGGCTGGCACAACTGGAGGCTTTGCAGAGTCCAACCTCCTTCACCACCATCTTCACCACATATAACAATGTGACAAATGCGCTGACCACTACCGATGCGAATCTGACCCTTTACGGGGGAACGGCGACATTCTATTTCCCTACAGACACCACCGGAACCAAACTTGTCGAAACGCTTCCTGCACCAGTGTCAGGCACCAACCTGGCCTTCCAGGGCCTGATGGCCAATGGCCTGGACCTGAACGGTGATGGTACGATTGATGGCGCGACTGTTGACCATTCCAGCGATCCCAAGTTGTTGATGCTCCCAGTGCTCATTCGTGTGCAGTGGACCAGCATGAAAACGCAAGTGCAGCGGAACCTGGATTTCCTTTCAATCCTCTATCCCAGGCACCAGTAGTGAGATCAAGGAGACACAGTCATGGAGTCCCAGATGAAGCAAGCAAGAAGATCCCCCCCGCGCGGCTATACGATGGTGGAAGTCATGATTGTCACAGGGATAATCTCTGTGATGGCCACTGTTCTGGCCACGGTAAACAAAACTTCATTGAGCCTTTATCAAGATGCGAGTGCGCAGAGCGACCTGGATATGAGAGCTCAGAACCTGGTTGACCAGATGGCCAACGACATCAAGGACTCCAGCACAAACAAAATCATCCTCCAGTCGGCCACCGTCCAGAACACCTCCCCCACGGTCCCCGCGGTGTCCATCTCCTTCAATAAGTGTATCCCCCCCGCCACCCCCTCATTGGTGCCCGTGTTCGACGCAGGGTGGAAGTACCAGTTAGACCAGGGCAGGACATTCACACAATCCAATGGTAACACCCTTTACCTCTGGACCCTTTCACTTTACCAATGGAACGGTGCCGCATGGGTGCTGTATACCCAGTTGGCAGACAACGTACAGAATCTCGTCTTCACTGAGACCCAGTTCCCGTCCCAGGTCACGCCGACTACGGTCACGCAAACCTCGATCTACATCCAACTGACTCTTGCTCGCATGGACTATTTGGCAGAGCAAGGCAAAAGTACTTCAGACGACGTGGAGCTGTCAACAACGGCCGAGACGACAGTCTTGGTGCAGAATGTCAAGTGAGGGCTCGGACAGGGATCCGGGCACAGAAAGGATAAGATTTTCACTGATTGATTGTAGGACAAGGAGCCAAGCCATGAACACAACCCTGGAGTTCAGATGCCCGCGCCGCGGCGCAGTGCTGCTGCTGGCCGTCATCGTGCTGACAGCACTGGCCATCTTGAGCACAGCGATGATGAGACTTGCAGTCTCCGACACCACCGTCACCAACGCCTCCGAGGACAGGCAAGAGGCCTTGAACATGGCCAAGGCTGGCTTGGCGATGGCTATGGCCGAACTGGCAGCCGGTAAGGACCTGGACGGCGATGGGTATATCGGAGCAATCGGGAGTAAGGACGACCCACTACACCCAGGCAATCTGATAGAAGGCACCCCACACACTTGGGGGGACCAACATGCCTTTTATGTTTTGAAAACGCCGGAGGGTGCCTCGACCAGTTACACTCTGGACGCCTACGGTATTGTCAACAGGATGCTGGTCGGCAACTCCACGCAGGTTTCGCGCCACATTCAGGTTATGGTGGCCATGCAAAACGGTAACCCGTCGGGCGGGTTCCCCGGGGGGGCTTTCGGGAAGAAGTCGCTGACTATTGACGGCAATTCCACAACGGATTCCTGGAATTCCAATGGGATCCCAGTCGTAGACCCGACGACTCACGTGCAGCTCACAAACGCGGACGGCAGTCTGAAATATACGCCAGCCACCTACGCCCAGCAGGCGGCCCAGGCGAACTTCCACAACATGCTGTACCCCTGGTTGGGTGGCACGAGTGGCAATGTGGGCAGCAATGGGACCATCACAATTAACGGCGCCTCCGGGGATGTCTGGGGCAATGCCAATTATGGCCCCGCTCCCCCACCCTATGACCCGGTCACAGGTGGCACGCCCACCATTAGCGGTCACTTGCCGGTTATTCAGGGCGCCAGTACAGCACTCACGGCGCCCGTCACCCTGCCTGACCCCACACCCCTCACCACGCCTCCCGCGTCCTTGGGTGCGGCAGTTGCCCTTCCCTCAACTGTTGGCACGGCCGGTCAGAGTACAACAATACGGGTTAACGGCATTAGCGGTTCGGTCACCATTAATGGCAACGTGACCATGTACCTTGCCGGATCTATGACTTTACATGGTCAGAGCCTAATCACAGTCACCGCAAACTCATCACTAACCGTCCTCCAGGAGCCAGGAACCTATACCGTTGACATATCCGGCTCTAACGGCGGCGTAAGCAATCTTACTAACATTCCCAACAACTTCCAATTCATCAGTGCGGCCACCGGGAGCGAGAGCTGGCTGGGGAATGCCGATTGGATGGGCACGATTTACGCGCCGAATGCCCCTGTTACACTAGGCGGGAATGGCCAGATTTATGGTGCGTTCGTTGGCGGTGCGTTGACGTTGCACGGCACCCCGAGTTTCCATCGGGACCAGAATGCGTCGTCCCCCATCTTCGCGAGCCAGCCTTACCCTGTCCTCGAATGGTGGACAGAAGTCTTCGCAAACTACTGATAGGCCATGATGAACCTGCCTGTTGTTCGACTGCTCCCGCACCCGCAATGCCTGGCCTTGGTGTCAATGTGTCTGCTCGGCGCGCTGTCGAGGGGCGCTGAGACTGAGGCCGAAACGGCGGTAGGGACCATCTTGAAAGAATGGCAGGGCGCGGCAGAGCACAAGGCCCAGGAAGAAGACCAGTTGGTGGCACGCTTAGTGGCGCTCCGCACGGAAGCCGTCCCCGCCCTGATGAAAACCCTCGCGAGCGCGGATGAAGGGACGCCTGCCGTAGCGCTCATCCGCGCCCTGGGCCAACTCAAGGACCCGCAAGCTGTTCCGGCCTTGGCGGACGTAGCGGCCAAAGGCCGAAAGACCTCCGAGAGGGTGGCGGCACTATCTGCTATCGCCGCCATCGGTGGCGGCAGCGCCGTGCCCCTGCTTTTGCCTTTGCTGGACGACACCGGTTCTGAAGTCATGCCTGCGGTGCTAACCACCTTGGCTGGTCTGGCGCGGGATAGAGGCATAGAAGTCAGCTTGTCCTCTGCACTCTATGCCGCTGTGAAGGGCGCACCCGAAACACGGCAATGCGAGGTGATCGAGTTGCTGTCGCGAATGCGGAAACGGACCGCAGAGCCGCTGCTGCTCCAGTTTTTGACGCAGGGCTCATGGAGGGTCAGGTGTTCCGCGATGCGGGTGATAGGGAACATGGGGGCGTCACGCGGCCTGAGTGCCGCAGTGCTGAATATACTGCGTACTTCGCAGGAGCCTTTGGAGGTCAAAGAAGCCGCGCTGGCTCTGGGCCGTGTGGGGAACGTCGAAGCCGCTGCCGACCTCATTCGCCTTCTGAACAGCAGCAATCAGGCACTCAGGGAGCATGCCCTGTGTTCCTTGCAGCAGCTCTCAGCTTGTTCCTTCTCCGGCGACCCCGCGATCTGGACCACATGGTTGGAGCAACAGAAGAAACACGGGCCAGAGGGCCTCAAGAGCCTGACTGCGGCCCTGGCCGCGGGCGATGCCAAACTTGCGCCGCTCATCATTGAAGACATGGCCTCATTCCGGCTACAGAAGGACAAAGTGGTGCCAATCCTCTTGCCCTGCTTGCAAAACGGGGAGTTCCGCGTGCGTGCCGCGGCTTGCAATGTTTTGGGCCAGCTTGGGGCCGCTGAGGCGCTGCCTCCCCTGGTTGGCTGCTTGTTGGATTCCTCGCCAGAAGTCTCCTTTGCGGCTTGGCGCGCGTTGCGGCACGCAACCGGGAAGGGTCTTCCGCGGGACTACCAGGTGTGGCGTGCCTGGCTTGAAGAGACAGAGTGAGAAATGCTTCCCGAAAAGAAACGATCGCAACCCAGTACCGAGATCGCCGACCTTATCCGGAAACTGGAGAACGAAAGCGAGATGCGTCGCACTGCGCGTATCACAGGCGTCAAGAGCGCTCCGCAACGACCGCCAAGATCCCAGGCAAGGCCCCGGACCTTATCCTCTCTGTTCAGCGGCAATAGGCGATGGCTGATCGCCGGGCTTGGCTTGATCGCTTTTGTCGCCGTCTACGAAGTCTATAAACAGTTTGCAGGACAAGCCCCCCAGGCCGCTGACGCAAGTAACCTTGAAGTGGTGGCGCCTGCCGGCCTACAGGATGCAAACAACGGCTCGGCGCAGCCGCAGGCTGGTGGCGCAGGGATCTCAAAGGAGTTCAGGAAACTGCTGGTGCGCCGGCTGCAGACCCAAGGTTTTTCGGACCTGTTGGTAAGCAGCGGCAGGCCCGCGAAATTCCAGCCGGTGAGCGCGCTGCGGTTGCCCGAGCCAGGCAAGGCCGTGACGGTTACGGTGTTGCTCTATTCCCCGTTGGACGCGTTCACGGAAACCTGGTGGCGCAAAGTGGGAATGCTCAAGAGTGCTGCCGCGTCCGGAAACCCCTTTCTTCGCAGCGTGACCATTGAGTCCCAGGAAGCACTCGACTGCCTTGTGGATTGGCACGTCGAGGGATTCGTTGAAGGCGTCGTCACGATAAAACCACCCGCCCTGGAGTCTGAACCGCAAGGGAATTCAGCAAATGTACCGCGGGCGTCCCGCCCGCCCGTGGCAGGCCGGCAGGGCGCGAGGACGAAGGCGGGCGGGACGCCCGCGGTACGCTCTGGGCCACGCATTTACTGACATGCACCCCCGTGAGGGAGCGGTTTCATCGGTCCCATTCTTCCCATATTTCCCATAGCACCCGACACAACACTCCCCGTGCCCGCTTGCTTACGCGCGCGGCTCGGAGATTGAACGGATGCATCACCGGACTTGTGCCACGGATGTGGCCGCGCCGGCTGTTTGGCGCGGCCCCATCCGTGCTTGCAAGCGATAGCACGGATAAGCCGCCGCGTTGCGGCGGCGTATCCGTGGCACAAGTCCGGTTATGCACCCGCACTGAACGGGTGCATGTCAGTAAATGTACCGCGGGCGTCCCGCCCGCTCGTGGCAGGCTGGCAGAATGCGAGGGCGAAGGCGGGCGGGACGCCCGCGGTACGCTCTGGCTCGTGCATTTACTGA
>JBEKKG010000494.1:0-5900 GCA_050010835.1 Planctomycetota bacterium | reverse complement strand
TCGCTTCGCCCGCGGCAAAGGGCAAAAGAAATAAAGGTCATAGGTTAAGGAGGTCCAGCTAACACCAATCGGAAACTGAAGCTGTCTGCCCCGTCGTCAAGCCCGCGCCCGTTACGATAGGCAGAGCGGCAGTAATCCCGCGTGTAGCTGCCATAGGACCCGCCCCGCAAAACACGCACAGTTCCCGTAGCTGGCCCCGTAGGATCTGTCGCTGCCCCCGCTCCGTATTCCCCGTCCCAATCCTGGCACCATTCCCGAACGTTGCCAAGCATGTCGTACAGACCGAAGGCGTTCGGTTCTTTTTGCCCGACAGGATGCGTCGTCATGTCGCTGTTCCCACCGTGCCACGCAACGCGCCCCAAATCGGTGTCGGCATCGCCGCTGTAGTACGTGGTCGTCGTCCCAGCCCGGCAGGCGAACTCCCATTCCGCCTCTGTAGGCAAACGAACGGCCTGGCCGGTCTTTTCGGCGATCTTCTTACAAAACTCCTCTGCCTCCTCCCATGACACTGTTTCGACCGGCAGCTTTGGGCCTCTGAAATTACTGGGGTTCACCCCCATGACCTGCATGTACTGCTCCTGCGTAGTCACAAACTTCGCCATGTAGGACGGTCTACTGAGCGTGACTTCATGCGCGGGGGACTCATTCGAATAGAAGTTGTACGATGCCCAAAAAGCCCGCCAGCAGCGAAAACCGCCATATTCCGCCACGCCCAGGATCAGGACGACGACGATCAGCCAACGCAGTGAGAACTGCGGTCTGCGATGCTTGCGAACAGCACGTATCAGGACTTGTGCCGCCAAGATCAATACGATCAGCGCAGCAATCCCCAAGACGCTGCCGCCTATCCATGGCGACTCCGGCCGCGGCGTCCCCATGATGAACTTACCGGCCGGTATGAGAACAAATTCGAGCGAAACGCCGTTGCCCAAGTCCAGGGTCTTCGCCGGCGGCAGGTCCACGCGCTTGGCGTATTGCTCAACCGATTCCTGGCCATTCCAAAGCGGAAACGCAGCCTGCGGTTGCGCGTCCGCCGCACCAAGCGCGCCCGCAACCAAGCAGAGCCAGCCAACCAGGGAAAGGAACCGCAGGCAGTTCATTGCGGCCAGAATTATACGAGCGCCCGGAGAAGATGCCCGTCAAAAAGGCCACTCTCCAGCCGCAGGCAAAGGGAATGTGCAATCATCAACTTGGCGGTCCCAAGGGGCCTCAATCCCCAATCCGAAACCGCTGCTTCCCGCGGTCTATGCCGCGCGCTGTTTTTTCGGCTTGGCCCGCTGTAACGGTGGCAGAGCAGCAACCAGCTTGCGTATGTCGGCCATTGTGGTGCGATCCACCCATTTGCGCCGCGCCTTGGCGTAGTCTCCTGAGCATATCCCAATTCACCCTGCGCATGATCGCAGGTCCTTCATCACATCGCGCGCGTTACCCCGTTTCAGTTTCCCAGCCTCGAAGTCCTTGAGGGTTTCCTTGGCGTTTGCCGCAATCTCCTTGCGTCTGGCCTCGACAAGGCGCCGGCGAATTACGTCAACCAGATGCTCCTGCTGATCTTCTGGAAGTCGCTCTACAACTTCCAGGGCGCGTTGGAATCTCGAAACCGCTGTTGTTCTCATACTCCCTCCCTTTCGTTACACTCAGCGCTTCGACGCTTCCAGGATGGTCAGGCCCACAATCTGGTTGCCGCGCTTTCGCAATATCGTCCCGTCGCGGGTCAATTCGCTGTCGGTCGCCCGCTGCGGCTTCTGGAAGCCCAGATACAATACATCCGCCTCCTCATCATAGTCCACCCAATAGCGCCGCACAGGCACTTTAAGAAAGGGCTTGAGATTGGCCAGAATGGCCCGGATGTCTTTAGCCTTCATCGTCTCTATGGCCATACTCTGTTCTCCTTTCTCGCCTTGCTCGTGAAAAAAGCCGTAATAATGAAACCATCGCTTACCCCCAACTCTCTATAGATTACACTCAAGAACCGGCCTTGTCCAAATGGCTTCCAGGCAATTAACGGGCCTCCGTAGCCTCGGGTGACCCAGGCAGGATGGGCCACGGCATCCAGCACCTCAGCAGCCCTGTCTACGAGGTCGTCATGGAACTCAATAATGTGTCCCCATCTTTCGTCACTTAGACGAATGGGAACACCATTGACTGACCTGGTGAATTCCACCAGCGCGCCTCCGCATTATAAACACTTTGCCGAGCACCCAACAATCCGCAATCCCAAATCTTCACAGTCCCTTGTACCGGTCGAGATTGCGATACTGTATCGCTTCGCTGACGTGCGCGGCGCTGATCTTCTCCGCGCCCTCCAGGTCCGCGATGGTGCGGGCCACTTTCAAAATGCGGCCATAGGAACGCGCGGAGAAACCGAGCACGTCCACGGCGTTCTTCAGCAGCGCGCCGGCCTCGTCATCCGTCTTGCAGTGTTCCTGCACCTGCCGCTCGTTCATCGCCGCGTTGCTGTGCGCGGGCGAGCCGGCGAAACGCCGCTGCTGAATTTCCCGCGCCGCCACAACCTTGCCGCGCACCTCGGCGCTCGAGGAGCCCGCGCGGTCGGAGGCGAGTTCGTCGTAGGGGATGTGGGGCACCTCGACGTGCAGATCAATGCGGTCCAGCAGCGGCCCGGAGACCTTGGAAAAGTAGCGCTGCACCTGGATCTCGTTGCAGCGGCATTCCTTCTTCGGATCGCCGAAATGGCCGCAAGGACAGGGGTTCATGGCCGCGACCAGCATGATGTTGGCGGGGAAGACGCAGGTGGAAGAGGAACGCGCGATGGTGATCTTGCGGTCTTCCATCGGCTGGCGCAGGGACTCCTTCACCTTGGCGTCGAATTCAGGGAACTCATCCAGGAAGAGCACGCCGTGGTGCGCCAGGGAGATCTCGCCCGGTTTTGGGTCCACCCCGCCGCCGACCAGTCCGGGATAGCTGGTGGTGTGGTGCGGATCGCGGAAGGGCCGCTGTGTTTTGAGCGGCTCCTGGGCCGTCAGTTTCCCGGCGACCGACCAGACCTTGGTCGTCTCCAGCGCCTCGGCCAGCGTGAACGGGGGCAGGATGGAGGGAATCCGCTTGGCCAGCATGGACTTGCCGCTGCCCGGCGGCCCGATCAGCAAAACGTTGTGCCCGCCGGCCGCGGCGACCGTCAGCGCGCGCTTGACGTGCTCCTGCCCGCGCACGTCGGCCAGGTCCAGAAAACCGTCCGAGCCGGGGCGGGCGAAGAGTTCCTTGAGGTCCACTTGCACCCGCTGGAGCTGCACCAGGCCGTTGAGCGCCGCGGCGGCCTCGGGCAGCAGCCTGGGCGCGTAAACTTCCAGGCCTTCGACCACGGCCGCTTCGTGCGCGTTCTCAGGCGGCACGAAGATGCCGCGCTTCTTCAACTCTTTGGCCAGCAGCGCAAAGAGCAGCACGCCTTTCACCGGCCGCAGTTGCCCGTCCAGCGCCAGTTCGCCCACGAACAGATACTCGGCCAGGCGCTCAAGCTGCATCTGTTCGCTGGCGGCCATGATGCCCAGCGCGATGGGCAGGTCGTACATGGGGCCTTCTTTGCGGCAGTCGGCGGGCGCGAGGTTGATGGTCAGGCGCTTGTTGTAGGGCCAATGGTAGCCGGCGTTGGTCATGGCCGCGCGGACGCGGTGCATGCTTTCCTTGACGGCGGCGTCGGGCAGGCCCACGAGCTGTTCGGTGGGCATGCCTTGCGAGAGGTCCACCTCGACCTCAACCATTGAGGCCTCAACCCCCTGCGTGGCGGCGGACAGGACCTTGGAAAGCATGGCAGCAGTCTAAGGGGGATGACTAAAAGCGCAACGTCATGGACTGCCGGCGTCCTCGCCCGCTGAAAACCCGCTTGGCGTTGCCTGGCAAGGGCCGTCAAAGCAGAAGAAGGCTTGAGGCTTGCGTGGGAAAGGCGGGTTTAGTATTGCGTGCGCACCTGGATTGTGTACAAGTTGGATATGGGAACGCTTGAGGGGCGCGGCATGAAAGCCAAACGAGTGCCAACCGGGCTGCTGATCACGAAGATGGTCCAGATCATCGTCGCGCGCTTTCGCCCTGAAAAAATCATCCTCTTCGGTTCGCATGCCCGTGGTGACGCCGGTCCCGATAGCGACGTGGACTTGCTGATCATCATGCCAGTGGTGGGCTCGCGGCACGAAAAACGGGTCGAGATTCGGCGCGCACTGCACGCCATTGGCATTCCTAAAGACATCCTGGTCAGTACTCCGGAAGAATATGGCCGGCGTAAGTACGTGCCGGGCACAATCGAATGGCCAGCAGAGCGAGAAGGGCGGGTGCTATATGCAAGATAGAGATCTGCCAACGCTCGCGGAATGGCTGCGGAAGGCGGAGGACGATCTACGTAGCGCGGCGCACTTGCTGAAGATTCGGAGTTGCCCGACGGAGGTGGTCTGTTTTCATGCGCAGCAATGCGTTGAGAAGTATCTCAAGGGGTTGCTGTTCGCACAAGGTGTGGACTTTCCACGGGTGCATGAGATTACAGCACTAATGGCGTTGGTGCCCGAGCGGGTGCGCCCAGAACTTTCCGTTGACGAACAGGAGCGCTTGACGGATTTCGCGGTGATAGTTCGATATCCCGGAATGGATCAGCCCATCGCCCTTCGCGAAGCTCGCCACGCCGTTGCAGTTGCGAGGCGCCTGCGCACCGAAATCCGCCGGCTCTTGCCGCGAGCGGCCGTCCGGCGGTGCAAGACTTCTTGAAGCCCTTCCGGATGCCACGACCACGCGGGAAATAATATAGTGTCCCCGGGATTCCAAAAAGGCAAAAGTCAAACGGCAAAAGTGCGGGAGGCGGGTAGATTTGTGGCCAAGGAAACTGCCGCCGATGTTGACTGTCCGCGCAAGAACGGAGGACTTGCTGGTGCTGGGGATGAGCCGCAAGCAGGAGCTCGCGCGCCTGACACTTTTTCTGGCCGGGCTCACCCTTATAGGATTGTGTTTTGCCGACGACGTGAGAGAGAACGTTGCGTCCGCCGTCATGCTGGTGCCCTTGACCGCCCTCGCAGGTCTTCCCATCTTTTGTCACGAGCAACTCATCTTAGACCGCCGCGCCGGACTGCTTGTGTACCGGAGCCAATGGCGGCACCGCAGAACATGCCGCTTTGAGGACGTGGATCACCTTGAGCTTTTCGTGGGATGGGTGGTCTACCCGGAGTGCAAGGTCGCGCTGAAGGACGGATCGTGCTTTGCGATAATACGCGGAAGACCGGAAAGTGGCAGGCTGGCGCGAACCGTGGCCTCGTTTCTCCGCGTGCCGCTGGAGAGACGCTACATAGCCTAACGCAGGTTCCGGCGCAGAGCACGCGGGCAAGCAGCCTGCCGTACCACGAGTGTCTCGCTCGTGGCCCTCTGCGAGCACGGGCGAGACGCCCGTGCTACAAACTCTGGTTAGGCCCTGGATTATCGCGCTGCTATTCCGTTTTGCCTGGTTGGTGAACTTCGCGGTTCTCTTCCTTGGGGCGCGGCTCCACCGCGCATGAGTTGCTCATTCATGTCTTCACGCCGAATTTCGGCAGGACCCACTTGCTCATGACGAACCAGGCTGCAATCACGCCCAGCACAATGAGAATCTCACGGTAAGGCATCTTCAGGCTCCTCATATAATCACCTCCGCCGACGAGCGCGGCTTCCCTCTGGACTCATTTAACCACACGAAATGCCGAGTTGCCAGTCCAGTGGCCGCGGCGAGGTGTATATCTCAATGGTTGTCCCGCATCTTGCCAAATTGCGGGGCGCACAATTCGGCGAAATGTGCGACGCGCAGTTGTCCCGCATTTTGCCAAATTGCGGGACGGCCTGGGAGCGAAAGGGGGGCGGCATGAGGGCTTCATGGGTTAGTGTGGCTGCGGCAGCGTGGCTCGTTTCCGCGGCGGCGCGGTGCGGCGAAGAGGCCGCCA
>JBEKKG010000493.1:0-5906 GCA_050010835.1 Planctomycetota bacterium | reverse complement strand
CTTTCAGGGCTTACAAGGCCTTCACAAATCCTAACCGGGGGCGTTGCCCCCGGCTATTCTATTTGGCCCCTTCGGGGCGGCGCGGGATCGCGGTATTGCGCCCTTTCAGGGCTTACAAGGCCTTCGCAAATCCTAACCCGGGGCGCTGCCCACGGCTATTCTATTTGGCCCATTCGGGGCATGTGTGTGGTCGCGTTCTGAAAGGCCTCCGTATATTTTAACGCTTCACGTTTCACCTCTCCCGCTTTACTCTGTACCGCATGGCCATCCTGAAGGACCTAGCCCAAGTCCTGCATGTCTACGAGCAGGGGAACACCAGCCTGGTGGTGGTCATGCTGGGCAAGCGGCTGGGGCAGTTCCGCGTGCACGTCAAAGGAGGACGGCGCTGGCCCAAGAAAGGCTTCGAAGGCGGCTTCGATCTGCTGACGCGCGGGGAGATCCTGGTCTATCCGCGCCACGACGAGAACTTGTGGATCTTCAAGGAATGGGATGAGCGGGCGCGGCCGCACACAGGACAGTCCCTCGCCATGTTGCGTGCGGCGGCGTTCCTGTGCGAACTGAGCGAAGCCTTGACGCGCCCAACCGCCGGCTCCCTGCGGGATGAATTTCAGCCGCCGGCCGGCATACCGGAACGCCCGGCCGCGTTGTACGATCTGCTGGCGGCCACGGCGGATGCCTTGGCGCTCGGTCCGCCGCCCGGTCCGTTGCTGCTGGTTTTTACGTTGCGGGCGCTGCAAAGCGAAGGGCTGTTGCCGGAACTGGACGCCTGTGCGGCTTGCGGCGGACTACTGAATGCGTGGCGGCAGGTAGGGCAGGCATCTTGCCTGCCCGCAGGCGGGAGGCCAGCGATACACCGTGCAGGCGGGACACCTGCACCACAACGGGCAGGCTGGAAGCCTGCGCTACAACGGGCCGGCGGGACGCCGGCGCTCCAAGCGGTGTGGCTGACGGGGACAGGTCTGCGCTGCCAGAACTGTGTCGCCGCCGCCAAGGTGCGCGGACTCTTCAATGAGCGCGGGGTGTGGCTCACGCCCGAAGCATACCGCGTCCTGCTGCACCTAAGCTCCTCGGGCCGCCCGGTGAAAGTAAGCGCCGCCGCTGCGCGCCAACTTGCACAAGCGCTGATAATCCTGGTTCACGGCGCCCTGGAACATGACCTCCGCACGCTGCGCGGGGCCGCGCGGCTGGTGCAGGAGATGGGGCGTTAGGCTTTAGCCCGGATTATTCACCGCAGAGACGCAGAGAGCGCAGAGAACAGCAGGAAGATCGGGCTGAATTGGGATCAGGTTCATCAGTTCACTCTGCGTCCTCTGCGCCTCTGCGGTGAATAGTCCAGGCTCAAGCCTCAACCCTTGAACTTTCCGCGGCAGGTGTTATAAGCATGCCCTTATGAGGCTTTCGCTGCGCGCGCTGGCAGTCAGTTCCCTGGGACTCGTTCTTGTCTTGGTCCTCGGGTGTACCATCACCAGTGATGGCATCCAGCAGGCCGAGGTGCCGCTGGCGGAGGTCTTTCCGCCGTCGAAAGTCGTGGCCAGCTATCGCCAGCTCGCCAAACCGGCCAAGCCCTCGGAACAGGATCTGGAGGCGCAATTCGGCGGCAAACCCAAGGTGGCTGTGCTGCGCAAATGGAACGTGATTGCGAGCCTGGCGGCCGACTACGGGATCCCCAAGCGGCCGCCCGTGGCGCGCGTCAGCGTCACCGAAATGACCAGCAAGCAGAACGCCTATGGCGCCTACACCAACCTGCGGCCGGGCCTGCTGAGCGAAGCCAACTACGTGAAGATCGGCGTGCATGCCACGGTGGACGGCGAGCGCCTCCTGTTCGTGCAGGACCGCTTTGTGATAGTGGTGCGAGACCTGGGCGGCCTGGCGGATCCGGCCCGCCGGACAATGCTGATCAACTTCTCCCGCACGATCTCCGACCGCATCCCGCGCGACATCACCGACATCACTCTGGTCAACTACCTGCCGTACGAGTCCCGGGTCCCTGCCACCGAGCGCCTCGACAAGGAAGACCCGCTCGGCCTGGGCGTCTTCAAGGCCGGCGGCGTCACGGCGCTGTATCGTGTCGAAGACCGCGAGTGCAAGGTCTTCATGGCGGAAGCGACCGGCGCCGGGGGCGCCAAGGACCTGCTGAAGGACGTCAAGAAGGAGATGCTCAAGGAAGGCCAAGTGACCGAACTGGGCGTCGGCGAGGAAGGCTGCCAAGGCCGCCTGTTCAAGAGCCTGGCGATGGCGGCGCGCCGCGAGGCGGTGGCCTTCGGCTGTTACGGCAACATGACCGACAAAGAAATGAAGAACGTCATGGCCGGCATTGATCGCCGCGTGAAGCCCTATAAGCCGCCCAAGGTCAAGGAGAAGAAGAAGACGGAGGAGGAGGAGAAAGAGGAAGAGAAGAAGGGCGGCGGCGGCCTGGGCCCGCTCACGCCGTCGTTGTAGGACAAGCTTTCCAGCTTGTCCTGCAACCGCGCGCCATTCAAAGCCCAAAGCCTTTATCTGCGTTCATCTGCGTCCATCTGTGGTTTCATTCTTCTTGTTGTTTGCGCGAATCCAGCATAATCGTCACCGGGCCGTCGTTCACGAGCTGCACGGCCATCTTGGCGGCGAAGACGCCTTCCTTGATCTCCAGGTTGCAGGACTGCCTCAGCTTGGCGACCCAGGCTGCATAGAAGGACTTGGCTTGCGCGCCCGGCATGCTGTCGCCGAAGTCCGGCCGCGTACCTTTGCGCAAGGAACCGTATAACGTGAACTGCGAGACAATCAGGAGCGCCGCGCCCAGATCCTGCGCCGAGCGGCCCATTTTGCCTTCGTCATCCTCAAAGATGCGGAGAGCGACGAGCTTGCGTGCGAGCCAGTCGCCGTCGGCCTCAGTGTCGTGCTTATGGATGCCCACGAGGACCAGCAGTCCCCGCCCGATGGCTGAAACCACTTGGCCGTCCACGGACACCTGGGCCGCAGAGACCCGCTGGATCAAGGCGCGCATGAAAGCATCTCTATTCCAAGCGGGGATGCAGTCAACACTGCTCACCCGCATTTCCAACCACGAACAACACGCGCATGGACACGTCCGATGGGAGTTATGGGAAGCAGGGGAGTTATGTCATGGCACAACACGCACCCTGGCGTATCTCCTGTCACTTGTCACCGTGTCTCCGCGTCACCGCTCTTGTCTCCGCGTTGATAAATCCGCGTGCCTTGTTTTCCGTGGAGCGCAAACTACAATCAAGCCAAGCTGGGGCAAAAGGACGGCATGCGCATCTATTTTTGTGTGCGGGCGTGGGGGCAAGCCTATACGGACCTATGGCTGAAGTTCGGCCTGTGCTCGCAGTTGTCAGCGGGGAACCTGCGTTACGCCGCCGCTCGGGCGCAATGCAAGTATCTTATCTATACGAACCCCGAAGACGTGCCGCAGATCACTGGTTCCGGCTCGTACAAAGCTCTGTCTGCCATCATGGATACTGAAATCCTGCTGATTCCTGGGGAGGTGCGAAGAGGGGGAGGGAAGTTCTCCGCGGCCCCCGACCCGAAGTACGCCGCCATGGCGTTTTGCGACTGTGAATTCATAAAAAAGGGGACGCGTGACGGCGCCGTGTTGGTCTTGCTGGCCCCGGACCTAATGTTATCGGCGAACACGTTCGCTAACATGTGCAAACGCCTGGAGGCAGGCAAGAAGGCAATCCTGGCCGGCGGGGTGCTTCGCGTTCTGAGCAACACCTTCATGCCGGCAGCAACTGCCCTGCTGGCGGGCCGGCCGGTGGAAAGAGGACTCAGTTCCCGCGAGTTGGTGTCGCTCAGTCTGCGCCACCTGCACCCGGTGGCCCAGTCCCTGTTCTGGATTACTCAGGACCCCGTGGACTATCCTTTCAAGTTATGTTGGGGTGTGGGCAATTCAGGCGTGCTGAGCCGTTCGTTCGTGCTTGTCCCGCTCGCAGTCGTGCCCGGAACTTCCCTGCAATTGCCGACATTCTACTCGGACGACGATTGGCTGGTGCGGGTCTGTCCCGTCCCCGCGGACATGGACCTGGTGATGGATTCGGATGAGGTCTTCATCGTGGAGATGGCAGCCGGCTCATTCCAGTTTGGCCGCAGAGCCGGGCATCCATACCACGAGGCCTGGATAGGCAAATGGGCCCGCGAGACCTTCAATCCCCAGCACTTCTATTTCTTCCGCCACAGCGCGCGCATCCACACAGAGGACCTGTCCGCGGAATGGGAGGCCATTGAGGCCCAGGCCAGCCGGACCTGCGGGAGCATACTCGCTTGTGTGCGCGGCCGCGGCGCTGTGGAGGTCTACCCCGCTGCGGAGGCGGTTGCGGACAACCAGGGTTTGCAGGCCCTTGAGGCGCTGGCGCGGTCATACACGTCGGATTACGAGGCTCCCAGAGCGGCCACGACCTTGCGCGCCGCGCGGCAGCGCTATGTGCAATTGCGCCTGGGAGCCCCGCCGGAGATCCTGGATGGCCCCAGGGGAAAAGAACTGCGCGCTCTGCACAGGTTGCTCTTGCTGAGCGGTCTGCAAGACGAGCCGCTGGATGCTGCGGACGAGTCAGCGGTCCAGGAACTGCTCAGCCGCACAGCCAAGGCGCAGGAGCCTGAGGTCCTCTTTCGCACCCTGGAACCGTGCATGCTGTATCGCCGGGCACACCAGTTGGGAGTGTCCGTGCCTGCGCGGGGACTGTTCTTTCCCTGGTTGGAGGGCTTCTGGCAATACCTGCTCTCCGCGCCGCCGCTTTTCCAGCAGGAAGGCGAAGCCGCGCAGTTCCTGGCGCACTATCAGCATTACATCCCGCTCCTGCGCGAGCCGCTCTATCGCCAGCCGGGCCGCGAGTTCGAGCGGCAGGCCGCGGATGGCTTCCTGCACCATGCCAGCTTTGTGCCGCTGTATGCCACGGACGCCCCTTTGCACGGCCTGGCGTCGCAGCGGGCAATGATCCTGGAGTGTGCGCTGCTGGGCTATCCAGTGGAGGCGCCTGCTTGTCCCCGGCCCACGTACCGGACGAAGATACGCCTCGGCGTCCTGTGTGAGCGGTTCGGGGCGCACTTCGAGACCTGCGCGACGCTGCCGGCCTTCGAACGCCTGGACCGTGACAAGTTCGAGGTTCTCCTCTTCGCACTGCAAGCAGACGGGGACGCAGGCACGGCCTGTTGCCGCAGCCGCGCCGACCGTCTCAGCGTGCTGCCTGCAACGCTCTTCGAACAAGTGCAGGTGCTTCGGGATGCCGATCTGGACGTCCTGCTGATCGGCTCCAACGCCGCCGGCGCCAATGACCGCATCGCACTGCTGGCGCTGCACCGTTTGGCCAGAGTGCAGTGGCTGACTGCCGCGACTCCTATTGCGTCCGGCATGCGCCATTGCACGGGACGAATCTCCGGAACACTGACGGAAGGTCCCGGATGTACCGCGGGCGTCCCGCCCGCAGGTGCCAAACTGGCAGAGCGCGAGAACGAAGGCGGGCGGGACGCCCGCGGTACGCTGGTTTTACTGAACGGTCCGGCACATTGTTTCTCTTTCCCACCCGATTCACAGTTGGCCGGGACACCTATTAGCCGTGAGATGCTCCGGGTTGCACCGGAGGCTGCCCTGTACGTTTCCGCCGTGCCGCTGAACATGCTCACGTTCGAAATGCGCAGAACCTGGGCGCGCATTTTGGCCGCGGTCCCCGGTTCCGCCTTGGCCCTGGCCCTGACGGAGGAATGCCGCGTCACGCCCGCCGTGGTCCGCCGGTTCTCCGGTTTGATGGACAGTATGCTTCGCGCCTGCGGTGTGGATGACCAAAGATGCGTCGTGCTTTCCGGCCAACTGGCGGGATTGGCGGAGAAGCGGCAGTTTCTCAGGCTCGGGGATGTGTACCTGGACGCCTATCCTTTCACGAGCGTGGCCGCCGCCGCCTTGGCTCTTGAATGCG
>JBEKKG010000492.1:0-5910 GCA_050010835.1 Planctomycetota bacterium | reverse complement strand
TGCCGCTGGACGTTCAACGCGGGCAAGGGCGGTTTCGTGCCGGCGGACGCGCGGCCCGACTGGCTCGCGCAAGGCATGGACACGGTCAAGATGATCGAACTGGTCCGCAAGAGAATCGCGCCGCGCATGCCGGACAACGTCGTGCTTGGCGTTGAGATGCACTACGACAGCGAGGTCTCGGAGAAGACCGCGCACGCGGTCGCCGACGCGCTGGTCTCGAACAAAGTCTACCTGGCGATGAGCACGCCGGGCGCGCACAGCCATTTCGCGTACGGCGGCATTTCTTCCATGGACCCGCTCGAAAGGAAGGCGGCCGATGAGTTTGGCGCGCAGGCCCTGGAGATCACTTACGGACCGCTGAAGAAGGCCTGGCATCCTGAGCCTGAGAAGGCGCCCTCGTTCATCCTCTGGAACGGCTCCTTCGGCTACGACATCGCCACGCCCTGCATCCGGCAGATGTATCAGAACCTCAAGGAGAGCGTCGCCCACCTCTGCAAGCTCGAGGTCCAGCTCGGCGGCGCGCTCTTCATCGGCTTTGAGCCCAAGCCCAACGAAGGCCACCCGGCGATGCTCATCCCGACCGTCGCCAGCGCCATCGCCTTCTGGCGCAAGCTCGAAGAAGAGTTTGGCATCCCGCGGCAAAAGAAGGGCGTCAACAAGGAGTTCGGCCACTCCGAGATGATCGGTTTGGATCACGTCTATGACAGCGTCGAGGAACTGGACAACGGCATGATGGTCCACATGCACCTCAACAGCCAGGGCTACAACGACGGCATCATCCTGGGCGGGCCGGGCAAGTACGACATTGACCACGGCGCGCGCGTGAACGGCATGAACATCGCCATCGCGCGGCTGATTCAGGACGCCAAGTTCGCCCGCTGGAAGGGCCACGACATGCAGGCCCGGGCCTACGACAACAGCGCGCAGGCCATTGACCGCGTGGTGCGCAGCGTGCTGAGCTGGGAAGCCTGCGCCCTGGCAGCCAAGGACCTGGATATGAAGGCGCTGGGCAAGGTCCTGGCCGCCCGCGAAACCGCCAAGGCCGAGGACATCATGCGCGGCGCGCTGGTGCAGGCGCAGCAGAACTTCGACAGGCTCTACAAGTCTTAACCTGAACAGTTCACCACAGAGGCACAGAGACACAGAGAAAAGACTTTGGAAGAACCTAAATTCTGCTGTTCTCTGTGCCTCGGTGTCTCTGTGGTGAATGTTGCGGATTGCGGATTGGCGGAGGCGCCGCCAGTCCGCAGTTCAATCGGCAATCGAAAATCGAAAATCCAAAATCTCAGCGTTTGCCCTGAAACATGCTCCAGTACTTCAGGACTTCATCCCGGTTCAGATAGATGCGCCCGCCGATGCGGTGTTCAGGCACAACGCCGAGCTTGCACCATTCCAGCACCACGTGCAGGCTGACGCCGAAGTACCGCGCGGCTTCCTCTGCCGTCAGATAGAGCTTCTTCCCGTCGCTGCCGCAACGGTTGAGGTCCCTGCGGCTGAACCGCCAGCCCGGCTCATTTGGGCGCTTCCTTGACATGATGCGCAGATTATATCTGCAATCCGCCAGTTGTCATTTGTCATTTTTCCCCTCGCCCCTAACCGGGTGCATGTCAGTAAATGTACCGCGGGCGTCCCGCCCGCTCGTGGCAGGCTGGCACGGCGCGAGGACGAAGGCGGGCGGGACGCCCGCGGTACACTCTGGGCCACGCATTTACTGACATGCACCCGCCCTCACCCCTCACCCCTCACCCCTCGCCCCTAACCCCTCGCCCCTGCCGTTCTCACTTCTTCGCCGGCCTGTTTATATCGAACTGGTCCAGCCGCGCGGCTTCTTCGGGGGTGAGCATCTCGCGGATTTGCTTGAGCAGTTCCTGGTCCTGCTGATTCAACTGGGCGCGCCGTTCCTTGACCCACGCCTGCAGCTTGGCTTTGGCGGCCTCATATTCTTCCGCTTTGATATGCGCTCTGGCTTCTTGCGCTGCCGCGGCCTTCTCGCTGAATTCTTTCACGAAAGGGTCCTCGTGGTCCTTGGGTGTGACCCAATGCGTGTGGCTGAACTCCAACACCTTCCTGGCCGGCTCGCGTTTCTCGTCAGGCAGAAGCTGCACCAGTTTGGCCTCCTGTTCGGCCCGCAGCGCCTTCGCCTCCTCCAGCCATTTGGCGGCGAGTTTCAACAACGCGGCGTCGTATTCCTTCACGGTGGCCGCGCACCTGGCGGTGGCTTCAGGCGCCAGGCCGTAGACCGCGGCGATGCCCGCCGTCACCCCCACGGCCTTGATCTCGCCCGGCCGCGGCAGCAGGCGCAACCGTTCGATCGCCGCCAGCCATTCCGGATTCTGTTCCGTGGAAACAACCACGGCCCGCGCCGGTTCGTCAGCCTTGGGCTTCTCTTTTTCTTCAGCCCCGGCCGCGCAACAGCCGGCGAGCGCCGCCGCCACAAGCGATGTAATTCTAAAGCGCATCCTTTGGCCTCCACACCTGACAGGTGACATGGAACGACACACTACAAATCAGCCACAGAGAACACAGAGGACACAGAGAACGGCAGAATCTAAACTTTTCCAAAACTAGAAATCCTTTCTCTGTGTCCTCTGTGTCCTCTGTGGCAAAGGGTCGTTGTTGTAGTATACAATGGCCGCTGCCAGGAATGCGGAAAAGAGTCTAATAAAATCGGCGGTGGTGCGGTTATGGGACAGGGAACGATGCAGAGCGCGTCAGGCCAGGACCGGGACAGGCTCAAGGCGATGACCGACAGGCAACTGCTGGAGGCGTACGCGGGCGGGCGCGATTTCCTGGCCTTCGGCGCGTTTGTCGAGCGGCATGAAGGCCCGCTGCTCTCCTTTGCCGCGGCATTCCTGCGCGACGACACGCTGGCTCAGGACGTGGTCCAGGAGACTTTCCTGCGCGCCGCGCGCGAGCCTCAACGGGTGCTCAAGTGCCAGGCCGACGGCGCCACTGAACGCAACTGGCTGCTGAAGGTGGCACGCGATCTGAGCGTGGACAACCTGCGCCGGCGCGCCAGCGAGAAAAAAGCGGTCGCCAAGCTGGCCGCGGGCGCCGAGACCAGCGCCCAGCCCGCGGACGCGGCGGCCCAGGACGCTGAGGAATCCGTGCGCGTCCGCGCCGCCATTGACCGCCTGCGTCCCCGCCTGCGCGAACTGCTGATCCTGAAAGTGAGCGAACAGAAGTCCTACAAGGAAATCGCCCAGATCACGGGATTGACTGTGACGAACGTGGGATTCCTCTTGCATGAGGCGATGCAGGAGTTGGGAAAGGGGTTAGGGGCGAGTCGGTAGGACAGGCTTTCGAGCCTGTCCGGACAGTGCGGTAGGACAGGCTTTCCAGCCTGTCCGGATAGTGCGGTAGGACAGGCTTTCCAGCCTGTCCGGACAGTGCGGTAGGACAGGCTTTCCAGCCTGTCCGGACAGTGCGGTAGGACAGGCTTTCCAGCCTGTCCGGACAGTGCGGTAGGACAGGCTGGAAAGGCTGTCCTACTAGCCGGAGGTTCAACTATGACTGAGCACACTACTGGACGTAAAGACGGCCATCTCGGCTATCTTCTGACGGCCTATCTTTTCGACAATCTGTCCGCGGCGGGGCGGAAGGAAGTTGAGTCGCATCTGGCGGGCTGTGCGCAATGCCGGGCTGAACTGGAAACTTTGCGCAGGACACTGGGCGCGGCCTCAAAGGGCCTCGGCGGCGGCGGGAAGGAAAAGGAGTATGTTTTCGATGAGCGCCGCAGGCAGCGCGTGATGGAGGCGGCGCAGAGAGCGCGGCAGGCAGGCCGGATTCTGGGTATGCGCCGCTCTGTGTTCTGGGCAGCCGCGGGCGTGGCCGCTTCATTTCTTGCATTCATAATAATTGGGGCTCACAGCGTGATGCTACCGTTATGCGGTGATTCTGCCCCGCCGCCGTGTGCCAAGGCAGCAAGTTTGAACGCTTTGGCAAAAGCCCTGGAGGAGGCGAGGATCGATTTCAGTGCTTCTCCGTCAGATAGGGACTACGGCAGCCATGCTGCCCCCGCGGCCAAACCGGCTGATGCGCCAGCAGTCAAGGGCCGCGAAGGCCTTGAGGATCTTATTGGCGTAGGCGGCGGAGCCAGTCCCGGCACCGGCGGCGGTTGGGGCGGCGGGCATGGTGTTGACGCCAAGAAGACACCAACACTCGCCGCAGTGACGAAACCAGTCGTCCCGATATCAGGCTGGGAAACCAAGCCCGAACCCCAGAGGAAGGCAGCCGCCGCCAAGCGCGAGGAATCGAAGGCCGACGTAAAATCGCCGGTGGCCGCGACAGCAAGTGAGATGGTACCCTTTAGTTATGATGTTCTTTCATCGGGGAACGCTCTTGACATCCCGGCCAAACCCTCCCCTGCCCCGCCCCCCGCAGAGAAACTACCTGGAAGGGACTTTGCCTACGAGTCTGCAGCCAAGGATGCCCCAATAATCGTTAACTCCACCACCCCTGCCCGGCAAGCTGGGCGCCAGGGAATCGCGCAAACGCCAGCGCCAGACTCGTCCAAGTTGCCAGAAGTCTTGGACCAATTCCCCCCGCGCCTTTCTGTGAATAATTTCGACGGGCTTATTGCCGGCACTCCGGCTACGATTCCTGCAGGCACAGCCGAATCCAAGCTGCCCCAACCCGCACCAGCGCCAGGCGTATCTAAACCCGTCTCCAAACCGTCTGAATTGGAAGGGCTAGGACTTACTTTGGCCACCGATGGCACCATCTTTGGCAGACCTGTTACGGCTACCGCCTCAACCCAATCCAAGCCGGCAGAACCCGCCCCGGCCACTAGGATTGCCGCAGCGGCGGGGAGGATTGTCTTGAATGGGGCCAATACTTATAGTGGCAAGACAACGCTCAGTTCAAGCACGCTCAAACTAACGGAGGAACCCGCCCCAGCCAATGCGCCTATCTTCGCGGGCGAGGGAACCATTGTTGCGAATAACACGCTAACTCTTGGCCAGGGCGGTGCCACCCCCCCCCTGGATAGGCCCGGTAAAGACGCCAAAAAGGCAGAAGTGGACAGGCTGGCTGAGGATGCAGGGCGCACAACCAGCAAGAGCGACGCCCGAGGCCAGGAACAACTAAAGGAACTGGCGGCCAGGGCGCGGGAAGCAGCGGAAAATGCGCGGAGCACCGATCTCCGGGAGCTGCTGCATAACCCAGAAGACGATCGTCAATCTTCTAAGCCGCCGCCTGCGCCTCTCGGTGATGCCAATCCTGATGGGCCTCGGCTTGCCAAGGATGCTTCACCCGCAGAAATCGCGCAACTGAAAACTGACATCGAACGTCTGAGAAAGGAAATGGGAAACGGCGCGACCGCCACCCCCAGAAGTAGCGGGGACCAGGCGCTTGCTGGCAAGTATGGACCTAATACCACTGTTACGACCAAGTCGGGCAAACTAACTACTCACGGACTCAAGCAGGTCTGGTATTACGAGCCACAGAGGGATTCCTCTGGGAACCAGCCTGTGGCCCTCCAGCCGCCGGAGAAGAAAGCAGACAAGGACGCCCTTGTTATGCACTTCATTGATGCCGGCGTTGAACCCCCTCAGCCCGAGCGCGAAAAAGTCGCCATCGCCAGCAAGGATGAAACAATCAGAAGGGATGAGGAACAAATTGCGAACGAACGCGCGTTTAAGGAGCAATTGGCCAATGCCAATGCAGCCCTCGCGGACCAGAACAAGCAATTGGTGGAGAAGAACGCCGAAATCGCCTTCAAGACTGTGGTGGGGACCAAGGCACTAGAGACTAAATTGGATGACCTGAAGAAAGTGATCGTAAAACAACAACAGGCTCTAGGAGCGCAGGACGCCCAGAAAGCGTTGGAAATCGCTGTTCCCCCCGAGGTGGCGGCAAATGCCCAACTCGGCGACCACTTTGAAACCGTCAATCCTGATAAACCGAATG
>JBEKKG010000491.1:0-5911 GCA_050010835.1 Planctomycetota bacterium | reverse complement strand
GGACTCGAATGTCGGCGCGATGTCCAGGGCTACGCGCCAGAGATTGCCTATATTGGCCGAAAACAACCAAGGGGTTGGCCACCAACCCGTGGCAATGCTGAACACGATCGGGCGCTGCGTCGCCAGCAGCGCCCGCGCCATTATCTGGCATTGGCCGGGCACGTCTTCGCCAGCATACCAGGTCAGATCGTACTTGAGATAATCCACGCCCCAGGCGGCATACTGCTGCGCATCCTGTGCTTCGTAGCCGAGGCTGCCGGGAAGCTGCATCCCGGTGAGGCGTGTCATGGACGTGTAAATGCCGAACTTCAAGCCTTTGGAATGAACGTAATCGGCCAGGGCCTTGATGCCGCTGGGAAAGCGCTGCGCATCGGCCACAATGTTGCCGTTGGCGTCGCGCGAACTGGCCCAGCCGTCGTCCAGGCAGACGTAAGCATAGCCGGCGTCCTTCATGCCGCTGGACACCAGGGCGTCGGCGACCTCGCGGACTTTCTGTTCGTCAATGTCGCCGTGGAAGCAATTCCAGGTATTCCAGCCCATAGGCGGCGTCAGCGCCAGGCCGTTTTCGAGCGAGTCCCCGGCGTGTACGAACTTCTCAACACAGAGGACACAGAAGACGCAGAGGAACACAGAGGGAACTCGTGGGAAAGGATTCACTGTCGTTTCCAATCTTTTTTCTCTGCGTCCTCTGGGTCCTCTGTGTTTAGTGAGTCCGGCCTATGCCCTGTTGACCTCGTCAATCAGCCGCCGCAGGGTGCCGAAGTTGCGCCGGGTGAAAACAAAGGCGAGGCGCGGCAAAGCCAGCAGCTCCGGCTCGCCGGCTTCCTCAGGCAATGCTTCGGTTTCCTCAATCCTGCCGTGCCCGGGTTGCACCAAGGAACCGAACTCGTCGTTCAGTTTCTCCAGTGCGGTCCCGGGCAGGGGGCTCAACATGCGGATCACCAGCGTGTCCTTGACCAGGCGGCTGGAGTGATAACGCGTGTAGAAACTGGTGACTTCATTGGCCGCCCACAGGGGATCGTCCGTGATCTTGAACAACTGCATGTCGTCCTCGGAGATCATCCCTTGTCCGAGCAGGTGCTGGGCCACGTAGTCAGCCCACTTCCGCCAGTACTCCCCGCCGGGCTTGTCAATGAAAACGATGGGAATAATCGCGGCCTTGCCGGTCTGCACCAGCGTCATGGTCTCAAAGCACTCGTCGTGCGTGCCGAAGCCGCCGGGGAAGAGCGCGATGGCCGAGGCCTCCTTGACGAAACACAGCTTGCGCGTGAAGAAGTAGCGGAAGTGCAGGAGTTTCTTGTCGCCCTCGATATAGCGGTTCGCAATCTGCTCGAAGGGCAGCTTGATGTTCACGCCGAAGCTGTTGTCACGGCCCGCGCCGCCTTGGGCCGCCTCCATGATCCCCGAACCCGCGCCGGTGATAACCATGAACTTGCGCTTCACCATCTCCTCGGCAAAGGCCCAGGCCTGTTTGTATTCCGGGGCCTCGGGCGGCGTGCGCGCCGAGCCGAAGATGGTGATCTTGCGCCGGCGCCGGTACTCGCGGAAAGTGTTGAAGGCGTACCGCGACTCGCGCATCGTTGCGGCCAGGATCTTCAGTTCGCCGCGGGTCGTGCCGTCGCGGACCATGCGCAGCGCGGTGAGCATGAGATCGCTGATCAGGTCCTGGTCGGGATGCTCCCCTTGCAGCGCGATCAACTCGCGCACTTTCTCCTCAAGCAGCGGCAGCGGCGGCGCTGGAGAGACGAGCTTCGGCTGCAGCGGCGGGCGGGTTCCGGGCGGAGGCGCCCCCCGTTTCGGCCTGGCCGCGGCCTGGAGTTGCCGGCGCGTGGGCGGGGGCGCCGTGGGATGTACGATCTCGGGATGAACCGGCAGCCCAGTCAAGAAGACTTGGGTGCCGCCATTCTCATTCGGTGCTTTGGGCTCTGGCATGTGCTTCCTTGAACCTGAGGCTGGGCATTTTGGATTTTGAATTTTCGATTTTCGATTTTGCCACGTTCTGTGGTTCAATCGAAAATCGAAAATCCAAAATCGAAAATTCACCTACCTGGTGTTGGCCCGGATAGTGACAATGTCCCCGTCCTTAACGACGTATTCCCGCCCCTCCAGGCGCATGCCGTGCTTGGCTTTCAGCGCGCGCTCGTCGCCGCCGGCGGCGAGCAGATCGGCATAAGTAAAGACCTCGGCGCGCACAAAGCCCTTCGCCAGATCCGTGTGCACCTTGGCCGCAGCCGCGTGGGCATTATCACCGCGATGGAGCGTCCAGGCGCGCACTTCATCCTCACCCACCGTGAAGAAGCTGACCAGGCCCATGTCCTGGTAGACCATGTTCACCAGCCGGTGCGCGGCCGGTTCCTTGATGCCCAGGTCCTTGAGGAACTCGGCGCGTTCATCTTCGCTGAGCTGCGCCAATTCCATCTCCAGCTTGGCGCAGAGGGCGATCGAACCGGGGAAGTCCTGCTCCAGTTTTTCCGCCTTTCCTCCCGGCCCGAGGTCGTTCTCGCCGGCGTTGAAGACAGTCATGATCGGTTTGGCGGTGAGGAACTGGAAGGCGGCCACGACCTTCTTCTCATCCTCGTTGGCCAGGGGGAAGGAAGAGACGGGGAGGCCTTTCTCCAAGTGGGCCTGGAGTTTTTCGAGGAGCGCCAGTTCCTTCTTGTCCTGCTCCTGGGTCTTCGAGGCCTTGAGCACCAGGGGGTGCAGCCTTTTGATGCGCTGCTCGCACTGCACCAGGTCGGCAAAGAGCATCTCATTGTTGGTCTCGGCCATGTCGCGGCTGGGGAAAATGGAGTCGAGGACGTGGGGCACGCCGGCGCTCTCGAACGCGCGCACCACGTGGACGACGGCGTCCACCTGGCGCACGCCGCCCAGCACGGCGGCGCTGACCTGTTTGTGCTCGCCCTTGCCGTCAATCAGCCCGGTGACGTCCTCGCACTCCAGATGCGCCAGCACGAAGCTCTTGGGCTTGTACCAGTCGCGCAGTTTGTACATGCGGGGGTCGTGGACGCGCACGGTGGCCATGTGCACCGAGGGTGTATTGCTGAACTGGCCGACAGGAAGGTTGGAGCCTGTGGCGGCGTTGAACAGGCTGGTCTTGCCACAGGCGGGAAAGCCGATGATGCCCAGTTTCATAGGAAGGCTCCTGTTCCCAAGGAATCGGCTCTAGTTTCAGGCTCCGGCCCGCAATCCGCAAGTTCTCTTTGCAACATGGCCGCCTTCTTCATTCGAACAGCTCCGGCGGCCCTTTGCTCCGTTTCGGCTGTCCCGCCGGGGGAGTGTCTTCCGGCGCTTTCTTCCAGGCGTCCAGCAGCGCCGCAATGACCTCAGCGTTCGGCATCTCGCAGACCAGCGGCAAGGCCAACTTCAGGCCGTACTTGGCGTAGGCATCAAAAGGGCCTCCGGGAAGATTCATGGCGACATCCGGCTTGGCGGGCCTGAGGCCGCAGCATAGCGCTTGTTTCTGTGCTGATTCGCTGAGCAGGAAATCCAGGAGGGCCGCGGCGGCCCGCTGCTGTTCGGGGGAACTCCACGGCACGTTGAGGACGCAGCACGGGTTATCGTTCCAAATGTTGACAGCCGGGTACTCGACGTGCAACGAACCCCAGCGCCCTTCGGCGTCCTTCAGGTACTCGATGGCCAGGCTCTCATAGGTACAGACGATCTCATAAGACGAAGGGCCCTCGACAACCATCTTGCGCATCATGCTTTCCGGGTCTTTGGCCAGAATACAGGCGCTCTTGATGCCTCCAAGCCACGTCCGAAATTCCTGCGAGTTGACATCCGCCGGCGCAAGCCCCGAGTCCTTATTGTTAAAACAGTGGGCCATCAGTACCAGCGTCACCAGCCCGCTGTTGGTCCCCCCCGGGTCGGTCAGTCCAAAGAAGACCTTGCCCCATTCCGGTTTCTGGGCGATCGTCTCCCAGCCGCCTTTTACCGCCAGCGCCTCGGCCACGGTCAAGAAGGTCAAGCCCTTGTACTTCTTGACCAAGGCGTCATAGCGGTCCTGCCAGATCATAAAGACGATGGGGTTGAGCGCCAGGTTCTCCTGCCTCGCAATAGGCGAGCAGCCATACTTGGCCTGCCATTCCTTGACAAAAAGCTCCTGGCCCAGACTGCTGGCCAGTGCCGCGACATGGATGCGCCGGTCCTCGTTCAGCAAGGCCTGATACACCTGCTCTGCTGGCATAGGCAGCATCTCAACCCTGACGCTCTGGCCTTCCGGAGTCTTGGCGAATTCGGCCACGGCCCACTTCAGCCAGGCCTCCTTCTCTATCCCGTAGGCCAGGCCCAGCTTCACCTTCGGCCGGCCCCACAAGGCGAACAAGCCCACCCCCAAGCCAAGCAGAATAATTGCCGCCGCGGTCACCAGTGCTTGGGAGCGGCGCGGCGGCGCAGGCGCCGAGGGCGCGGTGGCAGACAGCGCAGGTGGCACGGTGGCAAGCGGCGCCGCAACGGCAAAGACACTGGACGGCTGGGCTGCACGTCCGATTTCGGTAGCCGACTGTAATTGCGTGAGCTGTGAGATGGCCTGTTGCAGCTCCGGACATTCTTGGGCCAGGCTGGCGCGGCAGACTCTTAAGGCCTGAAGCAGCGCTGAACCATCCACGTAGCGCTGCTGCGCTCCCTTGGCCAGGCAACGGTCCAGCAATTCGGAGGTTACCTGCGAGACATCGGGACGGACTTCGCGTATCGGCGCGTGCGGTTGCTGGATTGTCTTGAGGATGCTCTCAGTCGAGCTTTCGCCCTTGAAAGGCGACTGTCCCGCCAACAACGCATACAGGCTCGCGCCCAGGCCGAATACATCCGCCGGCTTGCCGGCAGTCTTGGCAGACACGGCCTGTTCAGGCGCCATGAAGCCTGGCGTGCCCATAGTCTCATCTTTGCCGGTGAGGGTCTGCCCGAGCGACTGGTCACGGGCCAAACCCAGGTCCGCCAGTTTGGCGGCGCTGAACGACAGAGCCCCGTCCGGTGCTCTGGGGATGAGAACGTTGTCGGGCTTGATGTCGCGATGCACAATGCCCTGTGCGTGCGCCACCGCCAGACCCTTGCAGGCGGCGATGCAGATGTCCAAGGCCGTGGCTTCGTCAAGGCGGCTGCCGGCGGCCTTCCTTTCCTTCAACAATCCACCGGCTGATACACCGTTGACAAACTCCATCACCAGATAGAACAGCCCCGACTCTTCCTCAACGTCTGTCACGCGCACGAGATGCGGCGACTCGACGCGGGCCGCGATCCGCGCCTCCTGCAAGAACCGTTCCACCATCCGCTGACGTTCCTCGCTGGGCGGGATGGAGAGAACCTTGACCGCGACCTCGTGCTGGAGCAGCAGCTTGACGCCGTAGTAAACCGCGCCCATTCCGCCTTGCCCCAGCTTGGCCAGGAGCGGTATGCCGCCAAGTGCCGGGACACTGCGGCCTTGATAGGCCACGCGTGGCGCTTTCAGCAATAGCGCGTCGTTGGAAAGATCTTGGGTTGGCACCGACAAAGCCAGGGCAGCAGCGGCGGGGAGCGTGGGTCCGCTCGAAGACGAGGCCTCCTTGGCTGGCGCCTGGCTGGACTTTCCCTGCTGCCCGGGCGGCTTAGGCTGCCGGACGGTGGCATCGGGGTCATCCTGCGGCATGTTCAGCGTACAGCCCGCTTGAACTGGCTGCGCGGCAGGCCGCAGCCCGGCTTGCGGCCTTTGTTGGCGCGCTTGCTGCGGTTGTTTTGGAAAGTACGGCTCTTGGCTTTGGATGCCATCGTGCGTGCTTCTCCTTTTTAGACTTCACTATTCACCGCAGAGGCGCAGAGGACGCAAAGTGAACTGACGAACTTAGTGCCCATTGCACCCAACTCCCTGCTTTTCTCTGCGCTCTCCGCGTCTCTGCGGTGAATGATGCGGGTTAGGCTCACACTTCCGCCAGCGGCGCTT
>JBEKKG010000490.1:0-5916 GCA_050010835.1 Planctomycetota bacterium | reverse complement strand
AAAACCATTTGCTCGACGACCGGGGGCAACCCACCTCGTATGACCGCATGCAAGCGGCCGATCTGGCGATAAACCTGCAAAACGGCGCACTATCGGCGGGCGGCCCGGGCTGGCTCAACAGGGTCTTTCTCAAATCCTTTGACCGTAAACAAAATCAACTCGGCGCGGGATTGCTCGGCGGGCGGCCCGCCGCGCCTGCCGTCAATAACGTAGCCCCCAATCCCGATCAGCCAAACAATCAGCTTTATTGCCTGCACGTTGGCTTTAAGGGTTCGATCAAGGGCAGTTTTCAGGGTTTGATTACGGGCAATGTCAATCAGGGTAATGTAATCTTCGAAAAACAAATCAGCGCGGCTTATGCGCCCGTGTTCGATTGGTCGGCTATGATCGACCCCGAAAAACAGGATAAACTGGGGCCTAAAGGCATCGCGCTGCACTGCAATTATCTGAAAGTGAACCAGATGCCTTTGCCCGCGGGTAAAGACCAAACCATCGAAGCCGAAGCCTTTGAAAACGCCGTGGCGGAAGGCGGCGACGGCGTTTTAACCGCCCGGGCGCAACGGATGACCTATTCCCAGGCTAAAAATCTGCTAATCCTCGAAGGCGACGGCCGTGCGCTAGCCGAATTGTATAGACAAAAACAACCCGGAGCGCCCTTGGAAAAAACTTCTTTTAGGAAATTCGAATATAATCTCGAAACCGATGGCATAAGGATCATCGACGCCCGGTCCCTGGAAATCAACTCGGGAAAAAACTAAACACGCCTTAAACCGCTTGCGGTTTCGCGATATGCCGTTTAATACTGCTCCAAATCTGGTCCTGTTCCGCTTTCTGCGTTCCTCGTTTTGCCTGTTTTTCGTCCTATGGCTGTTCCTCATGCTTGCCGGGCGCAGCGCCATGTTCCGCGATCCGGGCACGTTCTGGCACGTGGCCGTGGGCGAAAACATTCTTTCCTCACGACGGCTTCCTCAAACGGATATTTACACCTTCACCCGCAACGGCCGATCCTGGATTACCGATCAATGGCTTGCCGAAATCGCCATGGCGGGCATACATCGCATGGCCGGCTGGGACGGATTGCTGACGGTCACCGCGGCTATTCTGGCCAGCATATACGCTTTTATTACTACTCGATTGTTGCGCGCCGGCGTCCGGTCTTCACCATGCGCCTGTTCGTCAATTGTCTGGCCACAGCGGATGTTGACGCGCTCGAACAACTCCAGCTCGGCACCTTTGGCTATCCGGCGGGCAGGGAGACTTATGTTGCGGCCCTGAAACGCTTCAAGCCGGATTTCATCCTCTGGCGGAAAACGGCGCCCGTGCCGCGCGGATATGGCAAGTTCCTCAAGCAGATGAGCCGCACTGTTTATCAGGACGAGCTTTGTGAAATCTGGCAACTCAGGCATTAGGCGTGAGCCGGTAGGACAGGCTTTCCAGCCTGTCCGGACAGCCTGGAAAGGCTGTCCTACCGGCCCGCCCCTAATGCCTAAAGCCTAATGCCTAAAGCCTGGAAACAGTATATACTCATTCCCATGTGTGGTTTTGCCGGTTTGCTGAAGTGGGACGGCCTGGCGCCCGAGGACCCTGCGCGCGTGCGCGAGGCGGCGGCCGTGTTGGCACACCGCGGGCCGGACAGCGCAGGGTCCTACGCCGACAGCCATATTGCGCTGGGTTTCCAGCGCCTGAAAGTGATTGATCTTTCACCCGCCGGCGAGCAGCCCATGAGCAACGAAAGCGGCCTGCTCCAGGTGGTCTTCAATGGCGAAATCTACAACTTTCGCGAGCTGCGCGAGCAGCTCGTCCGGCAGAACCATGTCTTCAAGAGCCAGTCTGACACGGAAGTGCTGCTGCACCTCTACGAGGAATACGGCGTGGAGATGCTCGCGCGGCTGCGCGGGATGTTTGCCTTCGCTTTGTGGGACCACGGCTGCCGCGCCAAGGGGCGGAGCCTCCTGCTCGCGCGCGACCCGCTGGGAGTAAAGCCGCTCTACTTCGCCGAACGGGACGGGCTTGTCGCCTTTGCCAGCGAACCGAAGGCGCTCTTTGCGCTGGGCATCCAGCCCGAGGTTGATCCGGTCGCAGTCCACGAAGCCCTGACCTATCGGTACGTTCCCCCACCCCGCTCCGGCTTCAAGGACGTGGAGAAACTGCCGCCCGGCCACGTCGCCATGGCGGAAGACGGCACCTTGGCCTATCGCCGCTACTGGAGCCTGGAAGCCGGCGGGGCTTCTTCCGGGCCGCCGGTCCCCGAAGCGCGCCTCGTCCTGGACCGGCTGAGAGACGCGGTGTTGCGCCGCATGGTCTCCGACGTGCCGCTCGGCGTGTGGCTTTCCGGGGGGATAGATTCGGGGCTTGTGGCCGCACTTTTGGGCGGCCCGGCCAAGTCATTTTGCGGGGGGTTCGCCCAACACGAGTACGATGAGCGCGCCTTGGCGCGCGCGACGGCTCGCCACCTCGGGGCCGAACACACTGAGTTCGAGGTCCCCTCCGACGTTTTTCGTCTGCTGCCGCAGATCGTCTGGCACGCGGACGAGCCGTATTTCGATAGTTCCTGCCTCCCCACGTTCGCTCTCGCCGAGAAGACCAAGCCCCTCGCCACAGTTGTCCTCAGCGGCGACGGAGGTGACGAGGCCTTCGCCGGATATGAGCGCTATGTTGGCATGCAGTTGTTGCGGACCTACAGGAAGATACCGTCCCTGCTTCGCAAGCTCGCCCTGGCCTTTGCGCAGTGGAGACATCCCGTGTCGTCCCGCCAGGGGTGGGACAGGATGCTGCACTGGCTGGAAAGTTGCCGATTGATGGAGGCCGGCGGCCACCATCCCTACTTGGCGGCGATGGAACTTTTCAGCGAAGAACAGAAGGCGAGTCTTTACGGCGAGGCCATGCTGGAGGCCATCGCGGGCTGCGATGCGCGGGAGTATCTGGAGGGCGTGCTGCGGCAAGTGCGGGAGGATGTGGCGCAAGCCTCCGGCTTGCGTCGCAATCCGGCGGATTGCGCCACGGTGCTCCAGCGCGCGGATCTTGAGACCTACCTGCCGGGCGACGTGCTCCACAAAGTGGACCGCATGTCCATGGCCCACGGACTGGAAGTGCGCTCGCCGTTTCTCGACGTGGACCTGGTGTCGTTCGCACTGGCGCTGCTCGACAACGCACGCCTGCCAGGATTGAAGACCAAGCCCCTGCTGCGCAAGGCCGCCGCGCAAAAGCTGCCTCCGGAAGTGGTTGCGGCGCGCAAGCGCGGTTTTGGCGTGCCGCTCGACGATTGGTTCCGCGGGCCGCTCAAGGACATCGCGCTCCGTATCCTTGGAGATTCAACGCTTGTGCGCGCGAAGCTCTTCAAGCCGCGCTATTGGGAACAGCTCTGGCAGGAGCACCAGGCAAAAAAGGCACAGCACGGCGAGCGGCTGTATGCGTTATTATCATTGGAGCTGTGGCACAGGATGTTCATTGAGGGGCCTGTGCCGCTGAAGCGGCCGGAGCCGCTGTGACGAGTGAAAGGTAAAACCTGAGACCTGAAGGGTGACAAGTGGCAAAAGACGAGTGGCTGGAACACATAGAGAAAGTAGTGCGCTGGCGCAGAACGAAAGGGCGATTTGGTGTCTTCACGCTCAACATCGGCAACACCAACACCACTGTCATCGGCTCGCGGTTCCAAGTTCCACCTTACGGGTTGGTCTGGAAGACCGGAGCCGCGTTGCCACTGGAACTGGCAACCGTTTTGAATGAAGAGCTGGCCAAAGGCGCGCCGGTGGTGCTGGCCGGCGTCGTGCCGCAGTACAAAGAGGAACTTGCCGCGACACTGCGCAAGCTGGGGCATGAGGTGCTTATTTTTCGCCAGGATCTCGAACCGGAGATAGAGATCGTTCCGCAGCCGGCGGAGCGCGTGGGCGACGACCGCATCGCGGACGCAATGGGCGCGTTGGCCCAAGGCCCCGGGAACCCCTGGGTGATCGTGGACGTGGGCACGGCCATGACCATCAACGCCGTCACGCCGAGACATCGCGGCCGCCTGCCGCGTTTTGAAGGCGGGTTGATTCTGCCCGGCGCAGCGGCATGCTTGCGCGCGCTCGCGGAGAATACGGCGCAGTTGCCGCTGCTGGCACGCTGGCCTGAGGGTGCCCAAGAGAACGCCACTTTCATCGGCAAGAGCACCGAGCAGGCCATGTTGCTGGGCGTGTACCATGCGCAGGTCACGTCGGCGATTAGTCTCGCCAAGGGGCAGATGCGCGAGCTGGGACCGCGTACTCGCGTGATCCTGACCGGCGGCGGAGCAACTCAGGCGGGATTTGACACGGAGTTCCTGGCCTCGTTCCCGCCAGGCAAGGCCGTTCTTTACGCGCAGCTTGTGCATCTCGGGCTTGCCGCCGCATGGATGGCCTGGGACCGCGCGCGCCCGCCTGCCGGCGCTTGAGGGGAACACCGCTATGCCTGGTCCAGGGCCTGACCTTCATCACCCCATCTTCGTGCGCGTGACCGGCGCGGGCACAGGCGGCATTGCGGCCCTGCTGCTGGACGGCGACGGCGTGCGCATGTTCTTGCAGCCGCGCTTCCGCGCCAAACGTCTGCTCGCCGATGCCACGACCGGCGACCTGCTCTTTGGCCGGCTGGTGGATGCGCAGGGCCGCAGCATAGACGAAGTGCTGGCCGCGCCTCTGGGAAAGGATGACAGCGAAACCCGCAATGAGCAGGTCGAGCTTTCGTGCCACGGGGGCGTGGGCGTGCTGGCCGCGGTGGAGGAAGTCCTGCTGGAGGCCGGGCTGGCGCGCGGGCAACCCACGGACCTGCTGCGGCGCGCGCATCTCAACGCCAGGTTGTCGTTGCTCACCATCGAAGCGCGCCTGCGCTTGCCTGCCGCGGCGACCGCGCGCCAGGCCGCCGTGCTCGTCGCCCTGCGCGCACTCGGCTACCACCCCCGCGCCGTGCCGGCGGGCGCCGTCGTCGACGCGACCGAACCGGGAGCGGCAGGCGACTCCGTACTCGCCGTCGGCGACGTCATCACGGCGGTCGACTCGAAGAGCACGCCCCGTCTCGGCCCGCTCACCGCTCTCGTCACGGCCACGCCGCCCGGGACCTCCCTGCAATTCACCTTCCATCGCCTCGGGACGACGACTACACGCCAGCGGTCCCTCGTCGTCGGCGAGCTCGAACGCGTCGGACCCGCCTCGGCTCCGAGCTACCCCTGCGTCGGTGTCGGCGCGAAGGAGGGGCCGGTCGTCCGCCACGCCGGGCGCCCCCAGAGCTGCCTGCCCTTCGGGGCCGAGCAGCTCTACAAGGACGAGGACGAGCCCTTCCGGGTCTCGATCCAGGCCGACGGGATCGCCGGGCCGTCGGCCGGGCTCTCGTTCACCCTCGGCCTGGTGGAGAAGCTCGACCGGGCCGACCTCACGGGAGGGCGGCGGGTCGCCGCGACCGGCACGATGTCAAACAACGGTGCGGTCGGCGCCATCGGCGGGGTCGCCCAGAAGACCGTCGCCGTGCGGGAGGCGGGCGCGAGCGTCTTCCTCGTGCCGCCCGCCAACGCGGCTGTCGCCCGCGCCAACGCCGGGCCGACGCTCCGGGTCATCGCCGTGTCCTCGATCGGCCAGGCGGTGGCGGCGCTCGAGCGTCTCGGCGGGAGGCTCGTGCCCGCGACGGGCCCCCGGTGAGGTCATAGGCTGCACGCCGTGGCCGATCCGCGACCGATCTCGATCTCAACGCACCCGCACCTCGAACCTGATGCCATCGCGGGCCGCGAGTTCCCGGTCGTCTGGCGCGGGTACAACCCCGAGGCCGTGCACCGCTTCCTCGTCGACGTCTCGCAGCTCGTCAGGGTGGCGCGATCCCGCCAGCAGGAGCTCTCCGACCGCCTCGCCGAGGCCGAACGCCGCGCCGCCGAACCGGAGATCGACGAAGCGACGATTTCGGCCGCACTTGGTT
>JBEKKG010000489.1:0-5925 GCA_050010835.1 Planctomycetota bacterium | reverse complement strand
ACCGGGGGACACAAAACTCATTCCCTTTCATCCTTTGGCCTGTGCCTCAGGGCAAACCCGAATCTAAACCGGCTTTCCGACAAGTGTCAAGAATAAATAAGTGTTGTGTTGCCCGATTTGAAATTGTCAAGAGATAAGTGGGGCGTCCCCAGAACTCGAGGGGTGTCGCTGAATGTAGCGCAGACTTCCAGTCTGCTGTATCGCGGGCTTCCAGCCCGCTGAACGTCCCTTGGGTCTCGGGACGCTCACAGCAATGCAGACACTGCCGACTGGAAGTCGGCGATACAGCAGGCTAGAAGCCTGCGCTACATTGCGTACTCCGGAAGTAACGGAGACAGGCTGCCACTCGGTAAAGGGGCTAAGCGTGGAAATGAGAGGGAAGTCTCTCCCCGATACTCTGTTCCATCTGTGTTCCGAATCGAGTAGGGAACACTACTCGAGGCCCCGCTTATCCTCGCGGCGGTGTATGGAGTCCTGGCGCAACATTGAGGCGGAGTCGGGGAGGGCGCGGGTTCGGAGAGCGGCGTAAACGGCAAACCAACGGGGAAGATAGGAAAAGGAGACTGGCTGTGAAGCAGATAGCGGCGGAAGAGTTCAGAACACGGATGCAGCGGTTCCAGGGCAACCTGCGCGCGGCGGGGCTGGACGCAGCCCTGGTGCACGGCAACGAGGCGGACTTTGCCAACGTGCGCTACCTGACGGAGTACTGGCCCACCTTCGAGGCGGCAGCCGTATTCGTGCCGGCGCGGGGCCGGCCGGTGTTGATCATCGGGCCGGAAAGCCTCACTTACGCGCAGGGCCGGAGCGTCGTGCCGGACATCCTGAAGATGGTGGAGTACCGCGAGTCGGCTGAACCGCAGTATCCGGGCATTCCCGTGGCCTCGTATCGGGATGTCGTGCGGCGCGCCATGCCGGGGCGGAAACTGCGGAGACTCGGGATCGTGGCCTGGTCAATCACCACGCTGCCGGTGTGGACGCGCCTGCAGAGCGATCTGCCCGGCGTGGAGTTCGTCAAGGCCGACGATACGCTTATTGACCTGCGGATCGTCAAGAGCCCGGCCGAGATCGCGCTGCTGAAGAAGGCCTTCCAGATCAGCGAGACAGCCATTGACGCCATCCTTGGGGAGATCCGGCCCGGCATGACCGAACTGCAGGTCATCGGCATCGCGCAGCGCGAGATCTATGCGCACGGCGGCGAGTACGAGGGGCATGCCCTGTACTGTTTCTGCGGGCCGGCGACCAACAACGCCATTTCGCGGCCGACGCACAACCGCATCCGCAAACACGAGATGATCCAGCTCAACATTGGCGCGCGCGTGGGGGGGTATAGTTCGAGCGTAGGGCTGCCGTTCTCCATCGGCAAGTTGCCGGAGCGCAAGCAGCGCCTGCTGGCGTTCGGGCTGGACGCGCACCTGAAGACCCTGGATCTGCTGCGGGCCGGCAAGCCGGCCGCCGCGGTGGTGCGGGAGTACGAAGCCTGGGTCAAGGCGCAGGGCTTTGGCCCCTACATGCTCTACGGGCCCTGCCACGGCATCGGCATGATGGAGGTCGAGCGGCCGTGGATGGAATCGTCCTCGGCCTACGACCTGCAGGAAAACATGACGTTCCAGGTTGACACCTTCTTTTTCGACAAGGATTTCGGCCTGCGCTGGGAGAACGGCGTGCGCGTCAGGCCGGGCGGGGTCGAGCGCCTGTCGCGGAAGTACATGCGGCTCGTTCAGCTATAGCCTGCATTATTCACCGCAGAGACGCAGAGAGCACAGAGAACAGCAGGAAGAATGGTCAGAATGTTTCTCGAAATTCTTTCTTCACTCTGCGTCCTCTGCGTCTCTGCGGTGAGTTTTCCGGGTTAGTTGGGTGGAGGGCACGATGCACTATGAACTCATGCGGCCGCCGCACATCCGGCAGGCCATCGCCGCGGGCTGGCCGGCGGTCCTGCCGCTGGGCGTCCTGGAATACCATGGCGAGCACCTGCCGGTGGGCATGGATACGCTGGCCGTGGTCAAGGCGCTGGAGCTTCTCGAGAAGGAGATGCCTCTGGTGATCCTGCCGGCTTTCTACTACGGCGCGGCGAGCTATGCGGTCGAGCCGCCCGAGGGCCGGGGCACTGTCCACGTGGACGCGGAGCACCTCCAGCCCCTGGCCCGGGACCTCTTCCGCAGCCTGCTGCGGATCGGCTTCCGCAACATCCATTTCTTCATCCACCACCAGAGCGAGAATTTCGCCGCGGGCATGCCCACGGACCTGGCTTTCAAGTTCGCGGCCCGCCAGGCGATCTTCGAATTCCTGGAGAAGGAACGGGGCGAAGGCTGGTGGGGCAAGAGCCAGATGGCCGGCTACTATGCCCAGCAGGCGGCCGGGGACGATCCGTTCAACTGGATCAAGGGCCACCCGCTGATGACACCGGAGATCGTCCGGCAGTATCCCTTCGACCATGCCGGCGCGGGAGAGACGGGGCTGATGCTCGCGCTCTGTCCCGAGAGCGTGGACCTGGCCGCGCGGGACGGGAAGGCCTGGTACAGCCGCTCGGCGGCGGAGGCAACTCGCGAGCAGGGGGAGCGGGGCGTGGCTCTTGTCCTGCAAGCCATGCGCGGGGCGCTGCAATCAGTTGCACCTCCGGCAACTCAAGGAGCCTCTGGTGCGAATACTTGACGACCCTTGCTCACTTTGTTCCCTGGTTAAATGGGCGCTGTCCCAAATTACTGAGTCAATAGCTCACCGTCACCGCAACCTTGCCGGCGACATTTGTCAGCCGCACCAGTTCGCGCGCGGCCTCGAACTCTGTCCAGGCCTTGCCGTTGACAGTGACGGCCTTGATCGGCGCGGCCTTGGGATGCCGCAGGCGCAGCAGGACCTCCTTGGGCGGCACGCGCGACGGCAGTTCGAGCGTCGCGACGATCTTGCCGTTGTCCGCATCCGAGACAATCTCGTAAGTCGCGCTGCCGAAGTGCGTCGGCGCGTTCTTGACCGAAATCGTCTTGCCCTGCTCCAGCCACGCCCGCGGCGCCGCGCGGGCCAGCCAGAGGCTGTCACCCATCTCCATCACCAGCATGTTGCGGAAGTTCGACAGGAATACGGCGCAGCCGTGCGACTTGTCGTTCTGGGCAAAGGTGGTGTGCTCGTTGAAGGAATAGTCCGCGAGGTTCATGTCCACGGCGCAGCGGTTCAGCCAGGCGCGGAGGAAGTTGGGGACGTCGTCCTTCACCAGATAGTATTCGGGCAGCCGCTCCCAGCCCGACTGATAGGACCAGCCGAAGTTGAACCAATCCTTCTCCGGATCGTAGTCCTTCTTGCGCTTGCGGACCCAGGGATGCTCCAGCAGGAAAGCGTCCTCCAACACGTCGAAGTGCGCATCAATGCGGGCGTCATCGAGCGGGAGCAGGCCGCTCCTCAGCCATGCCTCGATGGCCGCCGACGTGACGCAGTAGTCCCCGTGATACGGGCCGCAGTGGGAGTAGATATTCGCTCCCTCCGGCAGCGCCATCGCCAGAGGCCCGCGGTCCTGGAAGCCTTGGGGGACGAAGGACCGGGAGGTCCCGTCCCGCACGCGGATGACCGGCGAGAGGACGATGGATTCCTCCAGCACGGGCAGGAAGTCCTTGCGGTACTTCTCGACCTCCGCGGCGTACTCTGCCGCCTGCTGGGGGTCAAGATCCGCGAGGACGCCGGAGAACAGTTTGACGGACTGGTAGCCGAAGGCGTCGGCCCAGTAGTAATACCTCGACCCCGACGGATTACCGTCGCCCATGGCGACCTTGGGCTGAATACCGTAGGGCGACCACGTGCCGGCCTGGATGCCGTCTTTCTCCGCTGGAGTGAGGTCGCTCTTCATCGTGGCCCGGCGCCGCTGGAGGATCCAGTCGGCCGCGGCCTTCAGCCGGGGCAATTGCCGCTTCAGCCACTCCTTGTCGCCTGTCAACCGGTAGTGCTCGGCCATGACCCAGAGGATTTGCAGCGCGCCGATCTTGTGCGCCTGCTCCATGCCCGAGTTCAGGGATAGACAGCCGTCCTGGTGCTGATTCTCGAGCCAAATGGACATGCCGTCGGCCGCCACCTCGTGCATGCCCAGGTGGTCCAGCGCCCAGAGGATGCGGTCGGTCTCGCAGCCGAGCGGCGGGAACGGATTGTCGCGCACCACGTAGACGCCCCGCGGGTCCTTCGGGTCGTCCACTTTGCGGCAGTCCTTGGTGGCATCGCCGGCGGCGCTTACCTTGGGCAGGTCCTGGCGGTCTACGCGCGGGCAGCGCCGGATGATGCGCCACGCGCCGAGCCGCCAGAGCGCGGCAAGGTTGCCGTCGGGCACTGCCACGGACATTGCCGGATCGAACGGGGGCGCCGGCATGGGCGGCAACTTCAGGTCGCCGTAGAGCGAGCGCATGGCGCCTTCCCAGGTCTGCTCCGGGTGCTCGCGAACCTGCTGCCGTATAGTCTGGAGCTTATGTGCCGCCAGTTCCGTGAGGAACTCGCGTGCGGTGGCTGCCTGGGACTCGAACGGCAGTTTGGGGGGGCGCCAGCCGCCGCCCAGCCCGGCCTGGCGTCCGGGCGCGTAAAAATGCCACACCGCTGCGTTGCCGAGCGAGTCGGCATGCGGGTTGCCGGCCTGGATGTTCTCGACAACGTCCTTGGCGAGGTCCCATGTCCGTGGGTTGGCAGCGGCCTCGGTGATGACCAGTTCCGTGGACGTGGTATCGCATGTGTAATCGCCTCGGTTGTTCACCACGAGCGAGAGAAGATCGCCCAGCTCGACGGCCACAGTCAGCTTGTCGGCATCCGCCTCCGCAGGGATCGCCACTGACCCGCCTCGGTCCAGCGCCCCGCGAGCCAGTACCTTGCGGCCGGCTTGGGTGTCGTGCACGATGAACCACTCAATACCATTGCCTCCCGAGGGATGCGCGTGGGCGGCCTTGGCTTTCACGCTCACTTTGCCGGCGACGGGACTTCGCCAGCCAATGGCCACGTCGCAGTCAGGTCCCGGGTGGACGGCGATACTGCGCGGCGGCAGTTTGATGGCCCCCCCCAGGAGAGTACCCGGCTCCGTGCCGGGGTACGCCAGCACACTGGGCGTCTCCTTGCTCCCCCAGCCGCTGACGGCTGTCGCCCCGTCGCGCGCATCCATCTTCCCCATCAACATCTCCGCGGGCGGGGGCCAGGTCTTCCGCGCCCCCGGCGTGGTCTCCGGCTTGAGCTCCGGCTTGGGCTGCGCCGTGGCGAGGACGAAAAAACCGTATTCCGGCGCCAGGATCGGCCCCGGTTCCAGGTCAACCGGCTGGAACGAGAAGCTGCCGGAACTTGTGCGGACGGTCAGGATCGTCCGCGCCGGACCGCGAACCGCCGATGTGTAGAGAACCGGGACAACGATGCCGCGCCGCGCCGCGCCCCCCGCGGGCGATTTCCACGCAAGCGGACCAGTCATCGCCGTCTGCTGGTCGTCCGGGAGCGGTTTGGCGCTGCCGAGCTGGCCAAGCGCGTAAGTGGACTGGATGTTGCCGTCGAAGGGCAGGGCCTCCGTCCCTTTCTTGAAGCCCCATTCCACGATGACCTCAGCGTACCGCCAAACCAGGTTCTCATTGCCGCTGACCTTCTGTCCAGCCGTCTCGCGCAGATTGCCCGGCGCGGCCTGCGGTGGCGCCTCGCCGGATGCCGCGCTGGCGGCGAAGAGCAACCCGGAGGCGATCATCCCCGCGGCGAGATCCGGCGGCCATGTTCGTTTGCCCATGTGCGATTCTCCCTTGGCAAGAAAAGAACCTGAAATAGGGAACGTAGCACATCGTGGCCGCAGTTTCAAGACTTGGCGGGTCTTGGTGGAGCTGGCGGGTGCATGTCAGCAAATGTACCGCGGGCGTCCCGCCCGCCCGTGGCAGGCCGGCAGGGCGCGAGGACGAAGGCGGGCGGGACGCCCGCGGTACGCTCTGGGCCACGCATTTA
>JBEKKG010000488.1:0-5928 GCA_050010835.1 Planctomycetota bacterium | reverse complement strand
CGAAACCCGAACCCCGAACCCCGAACCCTGCAATCAGAGCGCCAGCTTCAATCCCGGACCCATGGTAGAGGTGAGCGTGGCTTTGCGCATGTACGAGCCCTTCACAGTCTGAGGGCGGGCGGCCAGGATGTGGTCCAGCATGGCCCGCACGTTCAACTCCAAGTCCGCGGCGGAGAAACTCAGCTTGCCCACGGTAGCGTGGATGTTGCCGAAGGTGTCGTTGCGGAACTCAATCTTGCCGGCCTTGAATTCCTGCACCGCCTTGGCCACATCCGTGGTCACCGTTCCCGACTTGGGACTGGGCATCAGGCCTTTGGGCCCGAGCACCTTGCCCAGGCGGCCCACGTAGCGCATGGTAGCCGGGTGGGCGACCGCCACGTCGAAGTCCAGCCAGCCGCCTTCCATCTTCTTGGCCAGTTCCTCGCCCCCGGCCTCGATGGCGCCGGCGGCGCGGGCGGCTTCGGCCAGCGCGCCCTCGGCAAAACAGACCACGCGCATGGTCTTCCCCGTGCCCTTGGGCAGGGAGAAGGAGCCGCGCACGAGCTGGTCGGCCTGCTTCGTATCAATGTCCAGCTTGATGGCAATATCCACCGATTCGTCGAACTTGCACTTCTTCGGCGCCGACTTCAGAAACGCCACGGCCTCCGCGACCGTGTAGCTCTTGTTGATGTCCACCTTGTTGGCGAGTTCGCGATAACGGCGAGACGCTTTGTAACTGCCCTTTTCACGAGGCATCTGTCAACCCTTCCGGAGTCCCAGCGAACGGCTTGCAGGCCGCTCTCCTCCACACATGAAACTCACACCACCTCAAGACCCATGCTCCGCGCCGTGCCTTCGATGATCCGAAAAGCGGCCTCCGGCGTAGCGGCGTTCAAGTCCCTGGCCTTCGTCTTGGCGATCTCCGCCACCTGCGCCTTGGTTACTTTGCCGGCCTTGACTTTGTTCGGCTCTCCCGAGCCCTTCTCAATGGCGGCAGCCTTGCAGAGCAGGACGCTGGCGGGCGGCGTCTTATAGGCCATGTCAAAGCTCTTGTCAACGTAAACCGTGACCACGACCGGGATGATCATCCCTTTCTGCTTGGCCGTCTCGGCGTTGAAGCGCTTGACGAATTCGCCGATGTTCACGCCGTGCTGCGACAGCGCCGGCCCGACGGGCGGCGCGGGATTGGCGCCGCCGGCTGGGCATTGCAGCTTGACTTTGGCTTTAATCTCTTTTTTGGCCATGTTCTTCGCCGTCCGTTGCCTGTTGACTCTTAGATCTTCTCCACCTTCGAGAAGTCCAACTCCACCGATGTGTCCCGTCCGAAGATGGAGACCTTGACCTTCAGCATCCACTTGGATGTGTCCACAGACTCCACCGTGCCATCGAAATTCTCAAACGGGCCTTCCTTGATGCGCACCTTGTTGCCCGCCTCGAACTCCACCTTGGGCTTGGGCTTCTCCTTGCGGGCCTCGATGTCACTGAGGATGCGGCGCACCTCGAGCTCATCCATAGGCTCAGGCTTGCGCCGGTCGGCGCTGACGAAGCCGCTGATGCCCGAGGTCTCCATGATGGCGAACCACACGCCCTCAGGCACTTCGCCCGCTTCATTGAGGATCAGCTCAATGAGGATGTAACCTGGGAACATCTTCTGCTGGGAGACCTTCTTCTTCCCCTCTTTGATCTCCGAGACGTTCTCCGCGGGCACGACTATCTGGCTGACGCATTGCTCCAGACCCTTGGCGCGGATGCGGGCCACCAGACCCTCTTTGATCTTTTCTTCGCGTTCCGATTGCACCCGCAACGCGTACCAGGCTTTGTTGGCCATAGGCTACCTCGCGTGCCCGTAGAAGACCTCATTGGCCAGCCACTGCAGCACCATGTCAATCCCGAAGACATACAGGGTCAGCGCGGCAATGACCAGCAGCACGACGTAGGTCGCTCCCCAAACCTGCGTGTCGGCTCTGAACCACGGAGTGGCCCTGGGCCACGTCACCTTGGCCAGTTCGCCGTCGGTCTTGATGAGGAACTCCGCGCTGGCCCGCTTGATGTAGATGTAGTAGTAGCTGGCCAGGAATGACGCCGTGGCTAGAAGCGCCATGCCCCCGCTGGCGATAAGGCGGGCAGCAGTAGTCTCGTACATCCAGTTGGTGAGCACCCTGAGGAACGTATTACCGATCAAGCTTTCAACGAAGCCTCGCAACCAGACCCAGTTATAGTACCAGTGATGACAGGCATAACCTGCGTAGGCCATCAGCACGACCATCATCCCGAGACGTGTGGCATACCCTTCACCAGGCTTATGGACCTGGAACCAGGAGCCAACCGCCCCTTTGGCCGGCCCTCCGGCCGGTTCGCCGGCAGTGCCACCGTGCTCCTTGCTGCTGGGGCCACTGGGGCGTCCTTCATCTTTGCTTGCCACTGCGGCAGTAGCCATCCTTAGTCCCAAGTACTGAGTACTGAGTTTCAAGTTCCAAGTACTCGGCACTCAGTACTCAGTACTCAGTACTTTCCGTTATGGCAGGAGCGGAGGGAGTCGAACCCCCAACCTGCCGCTTTGGAGACGGCTGCTCTGCCAATTGAGCTACGCTCCTATGGCGCAGGCTGCCTGCCTGCCCCGTACTGCTTCTCCCGCTGTGGAGCGGTAGGACAGGCTTTCCAGCCTGTCCGGACAGCCTGGAAAGGCTGTCCTACGCCTTCCGGCTCTTGTGCACCTGGTGCTTCCTGCAATGGCGGCAGAACTTCTTCAGTTCCAGCTTCTTGCCGCCCTTGGTGTCCAAGGAGGTCATGTAGTTACGCTCCTTGCACTCAACGCACTCCAGAACAACGCTTTCTCGCATGGCGCCGCCTTACTTAAGGATCTTTGTCACCACGCCCGAGCCGACTGTGCGCCCGCCCTCGCGGATGGCGAAGCGCAGGTTCTCAACCATGGCCACGGGCGAATTGGCCTCCAGTTCCACGACCATCTTGATGTTGTCACCCGGCATGCACATCTCAGCCGGTTTGCCTTCCATGTTGATCAGTTCGATAATCGCGCCGGTAACGTCCGTGGTGCGGAAGTAGAACTGCGGCCGGTACTTGGGGAAGAAGGGCGTGTGGCGCCCGCCCTCATCCTTGGAAAGCACGTACACCTGGCCCTCAAACTTCGTGTGGGGGGTGATGGAGCCGGGCTTGGCCAGCACCTGGCCACGGAAAAGCTGGTCCTTGGCGATGCCCCGCAACAGGATGCCCACGTTGTCGCCCGCCTCGCCCTGGTCGAGAATCTTGCGGAACATCTCCACGCCGGTGCAGGTGCTCTTGAGCGTCTCGGGGGCCAGGCCCACGATTTCCAGCGGGTCGCCGATCTTGACCACGCCCTGCTCGATGCGCCCCGTGCCGACCGTGCCGCGGCCCTCAATCGAGAACACGTCCTCAACAGGCATCAGGAACGGCGCATCCTTGGGCCGCTTGGGCTCCGGGATGTGGTCGTCCAGGGCCTGCAGCAAGTCCTTGATAGGCTGGTTGTACTTCACGTCCTGGGGATTCTCCAGCGCCCCCTTGCTCTGCCCGCGGATCACCGGGATCTTATCGCCAGGGAAGCCGTACTTGGTGAGCAGTTCGCGGATTTCCATCTCGACCAGATCGAGCAGGTCTTTGTCGTCCACCAGGTCAACCTTATTCAGGAAGACGACGAGGGCCGGCACGTTGACCTGGCGGGCCAGCAGCACGTGTTCGCGCGTCTGCGGCATGGGGCCGTCGGCGGCGGAGACGACCAGGATGGCGCCGTCCATCTGCGCCGCGCCGGTGATCATGTTCTTGATGAAGTCGGCGTGGCCCGGGCAGTCAATGTGCGCGTAGTGGCGCTTGGCCGTCTCGTATTCGGTATGCGAAACGGCGATGGTCAGCGTCTTGTTGGCGTCACGGACGGTGCCGCCCTTGGTGATTTCCGCGTAGGTCTTCGGTTTGGCCAGACCGGCGGCCGCCTGCACAGCGACCATCGCGGCGGTCAAGGTGGACTTGCCGTGGTCAATGTGGCCAATGGTGCCGACGTTGACGTGTGGCTTGGTCCGTTTGAAATTTTCCTTAGCCATGACTTCTCGCCTCCTCCAGTGCTACGTCTTTTACACGGCGTCCACAAACAACGAAGGCTTTGTCTTTTTCAGACAAAACCTCCCCACGCCCGGCGGCCCCTGTTGTGAAGCGCCAAGCGCTCAGGATCTCAACCCACACCCCAACGGTCTTTAGTGTAGCAAGGCGATCCGGTACGCGCTACCACCAAAACCGATTTTTCTGCACACGGCCGCTGCGGGCCGCCCGCAGTCGCTCTCGTAATGGAGCTGCGATTGGGAATTGAACCCAAGACCTCGTCCTTACCAAGGACGTGCTCTACCAGCTGAGCTATCGCAGCGCCCGCTCGACCGCGCAGACGCGCTGCGGCCAGCCTGCGCACAAGAGCGGGAACAGTATAGGGGCGCGCGCTGTGCTGTCAAGGAACTTAGCCCAGAAAAACTGTTCAAAGGCGATTCTGTGTTCCCCCTCCCCTTGCGGGAGGGGGTAGGGGGAGGGCGTTTTACGAACAAATCAAAATCTATGGCTGCGCCTGTCCCTCCTTCTTGCGCTTCTCAAGTTCCTCAAGCTCCTTGGCGTAATCCGCGGCGCGCTTGACGAAGTCAGGATCAGGATTCTCTCGACAAAGCTCAACGGCGCGCTTGGCGTAACGGACGGCCTCGGCCAATTCGCCGTTCTCGTGCAGAGCCAAGGCCAGGATGTCCGAACCCCACCCCCACTCTTTATCTGCCCTGGCGACTTGCCGCGCCAGAGATAGAGCGCGTTTGGGATCGCGCAATCCCTTTTGGCTGGCCGTAAGCAGTAGATCAGCCATTCTGCCCATTACCCATGTTTCACCAGGGTAGAGTTTGAGGGCCTGCTCATACGTGCGCAACGCCGCGGCCTCGTCTTGGTGTTTCTCAATAAGGTTCGCTGCGATATGCTCAAGGGCGCGCAAGGATGGTTTCTCTCGGAGCAGTTTCGCCAAGCTCTTGGCCGCTGTGAACTTGCCAACGTCCTTACATTCGAAGGTGATTACCAATTGGGCCTCAGGTGAACCACACAACTCTTCCGGGACTCGCACGGAGTCCTCACAGCCAACCTGTCAGGAATAACCAAGCGACGTTGCGGCTCCTTCTATCTTCCCGGCACGGACTGACCAGGTGAGTTTGGCATCTTCGCCATCGTTCGCATTCATGTTCAAAGGCATGTAGCGCTCGCCGCCGGCTCCCACCACAGCCACGTCGCTGAACAGGATATCCGCCTGGTCCTCGCTGGAAACAGTGGCCGAGAACTCCAGCCGGAACGGCGGCCCCAGCCGCAAATTATTTGCGCCCTCCGTGATCCGCACCGTGCTAGATTGTGCCGAACGACCTGCCCATAGCATTACAGGTTCGCGCTCTTCGCCTGGTTTGCCTGCAGGTTTCCCGAACTTGGCGCTCGCATTACTAATCTCGTAGGTACCGAGCGCCAGCTTTGTGTTGACGCCACTGGTGACTTCCACGCCTGTGTCAGCGTCTTTCTTCTCCAGCGTCGCTCCCACCTGCCAGCCGTCCGCCGCAGTGACTTGCAGCGTCGCGTCCCCAGCCATGCCCCCCGCCGGAGCCAAAAGGACCATCGCCAACAAGACAAGAACGAACCTTGGAGTTTGAATGGCCATACCCAGCTCTCCAGTCACTAACACCCCAAGCATACCCCACAGATTGTCTAAGAACAATGCGTGAAAACGATTCGCGGTTATAATGCGTGGATGTTTCTGAGGGCGCGACCTGCTTGTAGCGCAGACTTCCAGTCTGCTGTATCGCGGGCTTCCAGCCCGCAGACGCTCTTTTGCCCCTTGGGCCGCCCCGAGCTATCCGCGACCTGCCGACTGGAAGTCGGCGATACAGCAGGTTGGAAACCTGCGCTACTGCTGCTCAGCAG
>JBEKKG010000487.1:0-5944 GCA_050010835.1 Planctomycetota bacterium | reverse complement strand
CCGTGGCAGAAACGGGAAGGCGGCAGCGAGGCTCGTGGTGGCGGCAGGCCGTGGGAGAAGCGGGACCGTTCGGAACATGGCGAGCGCAAACCGTGGGAGAAACGGGAAGGCGGCAGCGAGGCTCGTGCTGGCGGCAAACCCTGGGAGAAACGCGACCGTCCTGAGCGTGGCGAGCGCAAGCCGTGGGAGAAACGGGAAGGCGGGAGCGAAGCTCGTGGTGGCGGCAGGCCGTGGGAAAAGCGCGACCGTCCGGAGCGTGGCGAGCGCAAGCCTTGGCAGAAACGGGAAGGCGGGAGCGAAGCTCGTGGCGGCGGCAGGCCGTGGGAGAAGCGCGACCGTCCCGAAGGTAGTGAGCGCAAGCCTTGGCAGAAACGGGAAGGCGGGAGCGAAGCTCGTGGTGGCGGCAGGCCGTGGGAAAAGCGGGACGGTCCGGAGCGTGGCGAGCGCAAGCCTTGGCAGAAACGGGAAGGCGGGAGCGAAGCTCATGGTGGTAGCCGGCCTTGGAAGAAGCGTGGAACTCAAGACCGTCCCAAGCGGCCCTGGGAGAAGCGCCGGCCCCGCGCGTAAGGCATCCAGGCCTCGAATTTCCGAGGTGGAATTGCTGTGCCGAAGAGAATGAGACCGTCCGCGCGTGACACCATCGCCGCGATCTCCAGTCCCGTGCCTCATGCCTCGGCATCTCAAGGCGCCGCAACTGCCTTGGGCCGTGCCATTGTGCGCCTTTCCGGCCCACGGGCGCTGGCATTGGCTGAACTTGTGTTCCATGGGAGCGCTGGCGTCCCGCCAGGTTCGCTCAGCTCAACCCGTGGCTGGCGCCGCGTGTCGGGTTCCGTGAAATGGCGGGAACACGTCCTGCCCGCACACGCTTATGTGATGCGCTCGCCGCGCAGCTACACTCGTGAGGACGTGGTGGAACTGCACGTCCCCGCGCTGCCTTGGTTGCTATCCGCGTTGCTTGAAGAGCTTCTGGCCGGCGGCGCGCGCCTCGCCCAGCCCGGTGAATTCACCCGGCGTGCTTTCGAGAACGGGCGCATCAAGCTGGACCAGGCCGAAGCTGTCGGGGCGTTGATTGCCAGCCGCAGCGCGGACGAAGCCCGCGTGCATGCCGCGCGACTGCGGGCGCACGCGCACGGGTGGCGCACGGAGTTGCGCCGGGAGGTTGAGGAACTGCTTGCGCTGGTCGAACTGGGACTCGACTTCGCGCATGAGGATGCCGGCGTGCTCTCTGCTCCAGACCTGCGTGCACGGCTGGAAGGCCTGCGCGCGCGGTTTGAGGAGTTTTGCGGGCCGGCGGCAGCGCAAGGGCCCGGCGCGGCGCCTGAATCAGCCATCCTGACCGCGGGACTGCCGCGCATCTTGCTCCTCGGTCCCGCCAATGCGGGCAAAAGCACTCTGTTCAACACGCTGCTGGGGCGGCAGGCGGCGATCGTAAGTCCGCAACCCCATACTACGCGCGACACAGTTGAAGCCACTCTGGCCTTCCCTGGGGCCGGTGCCGCCTTGCTCATTGACAGCGCGGGCTGGTCGCCGCTCGGCAGCCAGTCCTCGGGATTGCTCAGCGACGCTGCATGGGAAGCGTCGCTGTGCGCCGCGCGCGCTGCGGACGTGATCCTTTTGCTTTTAGACCGTTCTGTCCCGGCGCCCGCACAAAAGGAACTGCATGCCATCGCGCCGTTCTTGGCGCAGATGCGGCCTGCGGCGCTGGCCGTGCTGTGGAGCAAGTGCGACCTGCCGCCTGCGCCCGGGTGGACCGCTGTGGCGGATCCGGTTTCAGAGGGTCAGGGCGCGGCGGCGTCTGTTGCGGCGCGGTTCGAAGTGTCGGCGGTGAGCGGCACGGGTATCGCGGCGCTTCGGGAGTTCCTCGACAGCAAGCTGACCGGGCTTTCCAGGGACGCCTACCTCGCCGCGGAAGTTGCAGCCCACGCAGCCGCACGGAGGGCGGCGGAAGCCTTGGCGCGCGCCAGCGCCGGCCTGGCCTTGGGGCACGGAGAAGACGTTGTCGCTGTGGAATTGCGCGAAGCGCTGCACGCCTTCTGGGAGGCCGACGGTGTGCTGATGAAACACGACGCCATTACGGAGGCGACGCTGGACAAGATTTTTTCGCGGTTCTGCATTGGGAAATAGCCATTACGGTAACCGTTCAGTCTCCGAGCCGCGCGCGTCAGCAAGCGGTCAGGGGGAGCGTTGCGTCAGGTGCTATGGGAAATATAGGACGAATGGGAGAGATGAAGCCGCTCCCTTACGGTTGCGGCTCGGACTGAACGGTTACCCGTGATGCTTTTCGGAAATGAGGATGGCCTTCACGCCGCCGGCGTATCTGGCTTCTTTTCAGGTGCAGCCACAGCCGAACTCGGCGCCGTGGCTTGGGTCGGTGTCTCAGCCTTTTTCTCCACGGCGGCAACGGGTGAGGGCGGGGGAGGGGTTGGTTTGGCTGCCATAGCCGCCGCCTTCTTCTTGGCCTCAGCCGCTTCCTGCCGCTTGCGTTCGTTCTCCAGCTTCTGTTCGGGCGTGTAGTAGCCGGCGCCGAAGCTGCGGAGTTGTCCGTGCAGGTTGGTGCCGTCGTCCGTGTGGAAGGTCGCGCCCCACCAGCGCTTGGACATGGTCAGGCCGCCGGTCGGGCAGACGCGCACGCATTGGCCGCAGTACATGCACTTGAGCTGGTCCACGTCGAAGCGGCTGACGTGCAGCTTGCCGGTCTCGGATTTCTCCGTGTCAACCCAGATGCAGTCAATGGGGCAGGTTTTCACGCAGGTCTTGCAGCCGATGCAGTTGGCTGTATCAAGCTGCAAGTGGCCGCGGAAGCGCTCAGCCACCTTCACGCCTGCGGCCAAAGACACGGACCCGTCATAAGCGACGGTAGTGATCGTCTCCTTGGGCCTCAGGTTGGCATTCACAAAATAGGTGCCGGTCACTCGCATGCCGGCGAGAAACGTCCGAACCCCCAGATACACCTCTTGAATGAACTCGAACACTTCCTTCCCTTTCTCCTCTCGCGTCTGCCGCCCCACAACGCAGGCAATCCAGAGGATTGCCCTACTATGGCAGCGGCCCTGGACCGGCTTGGGCGAGCACTTCCTCTTGGGCTGCCACTTCCTCCGGCGCAATCGGCCTGCGGAAATACCACACCAGCCAGGCCGTCACGCCCAGAGCAAACGCTGCGCGCAGCCAGAACGTGATGTGCTCCAGCAGCGTGGCGCCCAACTGCTCGGCCAACATCATCCGCACGACCATCCATGAGGCCGTGCACAGCAGGCAAGCCAGACTGATTGGAATCAGCTTCTTCCAGCACAACCCCATCACCTGGTCCACGCGGAAACGCGGCAGCGTCCAGCGAATCCACATCATGAGGAGAATGAGCGCGTACGTCTTCAAGCCGAAGGCCAGCAGGTGCACGAGCCAGCCATACCACGCGTACACGGGCTGGGTCATTACGCCGGCAGCATCGAATCCGGGCGGCTCGGCCATCATGGCCCACTCCAACGGCCCGAGTCCCGTGGACCAGCCGCCCAGAAAGAGGGTGACGGCCACCGCCGAGGTCACGACCATCATGGCATACTCGGCCATGAAGAAGAGAGAGAAGCGCATGCCGGAGTACTCAGTGTGATAACCGGCGACCAGCTCCGACTCCGCTTCCGGTATGTCAAAAGGCGTGCGATTGCACTCAGCCAGCGACGCCAGGAAGTAGGCCGGCGCGAGGACGAACATCGCCGGGTGAAAAATGTTCCACTGCCAGAACCAGCCGCTGCTGTGCCAGTCGCTGCCCGGGTGCAGGGCAAGCTGGCTGTAACAGATCCCCTGCATGGACAGCGTCCCCGAGACCAGCACAACCGTGGCAATGGCCAGGCCCACGGGCAGTTCGTAGGAGACGATCTGCGCCGCCGAGCGCATACCGCCCAACAGCGCCCACTTGTTGTTGCTGGCCCAGCCTGCCATCAGGATGCCCAGCACTTCCAGGCTGGTGATGGCGGCAATGTAGAAAATGCCGATGTTGAAGTCGGCGATGTACAGCTTGTCGGAGAAAGGCAAAACGGCGAGCCCGCCCAGAGCCGAAGCCAGCACGATGTAGGGCGCGGCGCGGAAGAGCGGCTTGTCCACCGCGTCGGGGATGATGTCTTCCTTGAGGATCAGCTTGAGCCCGTCGGCCATGAAAATGAGGACGCCCGGGGCCAGCCTGCCGAGGATTCTGTCGAGCACGCTGAGGGGACGCTGGAAGGGCTTGCAGGCGGCCGCCATAGCCCGGCCGAGAGCGCCCGCTTGCGGCAACTTGCCGTTTTCGACGACCACACGGAGGAGTTCTCCGAAGAACGGCCCGAGGTTGCACTGGTTCGGGCCGATGCGGCGCTGGATGTCGGCGGCGACCTTGCGCTCTACGTAGGTGCTGAAGCCCACTACGAAGAGGACGGTGCCCACCACGACAGCGCAAGCCACAAACACGGCGATGAGCGCGCTCGTGGCCACGCTCAGCCCCCAGTGTGTGACCAAGAAATGATAAAGGTCTGGCATCTGTTGACTCGCCTCTCCGTTCCGCGCCGCTTACTTCTTCTTCCTGTTGAAGTCGGTGGAACGCGTAATCACCTTGCCGTTCGAGATGATGAAAGTTACTTCGCCATCGGAAGCCTTGTACGTCCACATCTCCTGCGGCCCCAAGAACGGTACTTCGGCGCTGTCGAATGTATCCGGTTTGCCTAGCGCCTTCTGGAGTTCCTCCTTGGTCTTGCAGTTCTGCGCCTTGGTGAGGAGGTCCTGTTTCGACGAAGTGGCGCCGCAACCGGACAACAGCAGCAAACTCAAACCCAGTACCCCGAACATCCTCCGCACCATGCCGTTCCTCCTCTCGGGAAAAGCGGCGCCCAGGCGCCGCACTCCAAAGTCATCGGTCCGCCTCCGGGAGCACAATATCAAAACTGCCGATTACGGCAACAATGTCGCCAATGAGCAGCCCGTGAGTGACCTCTTCGAAGCAGTTGAGTGCCGTGAACGACCCCGTGCGGATCTTCACGCGCAAGGGCCTTTCCGAGCCGTCGCTGACGATGTAGTAACCCGTCTCGCCGCGGGGGTTCTCGCAGCGCACGTAAACCTCGCCGCGCTTTACCCGCAAGCGCGCCGGCACCTTGGTTTGATACTGGCGGTCCGGGTGCTCGGGCGGCAGCTTGTCGTTCTCGCGCAGCAGCGCGCAGACCTGCTTGACCATCCTGCCGGACTCAGCGACCTCCTTCACGCGGACCCAGTAGCGGTCGTAGCTGTCGCCCAGTGTGCCGCGCGGGTTTCTGCCTTGCGGGTCGCCGCCGTCGCCAATGGGCACGTCGAATTGGAGCTTGGCGTAGGCCGAGTACGGCTCCTGCTTGCGAATGTCGAAGCGCACCCCGGAGGCGCGCAGGTTGGGCCCAGCCAGGCCCCAGTTGATGGCCCGTTCCGGGCTGATCACGCCTACGTTGCACAGCCGCCGTTCGAAGATGGAATTGCCGGTGATGAGCTCGTTGAACTCCACCATCTTTGGCTCCATGTACGCGGCGAACTCTTCGCACTTGGCCACAAAGCCGGCCGGCACGTCGTAAGCCACGCCGCCGAGGGTCAGGTAGTTGTAAGTCAGCCGCGCGCCGCAGACCTCCTCGAACAAGTCGTTGGCGAGTTCGCGGTGGCAGATGCCGTGCAGGAAGGGTGTGTAGGCGCCCATGTCCATGGCCAGCGCGCCCAGGCAGATCATGTGGCTGGAGATGCGGTTGATCTCAGCCACCAGGACGCGCAGCAACTCGCCCCGCCACGGCACCTTGATGCCGGCGAGTTTCTCGACCGCCAGGGCGTAGGCATGGTTCGAGTTCATCGCACAGAGGTAGTCCACGCGGTCGGTGTAGGGCATGAACTGGCGGTATTCCACGTACTCGGCGATCTTCTCGATGGCGCGGTGCAGGTAGCCGATATCCGGCCGGGCGGCCACCACGACCTC
>JBEKKG010000486.1:0-5947 GCA_050010835.1 Planctomycetota bacterium | reverse complement strand
AGTTCGACTGGTCACCGACGTAAACGTTGCCGCTGCTGTCCAGAGCCACAAGGCCGGGGTGGTTGAAGCGCGCAGCACTCGCGTTTCCGTCAGTGGTGCCTGACATACCCGGCGCTCCAGCGAACGTGCTCACCACGCCCGCCGGCGTGATCTTCCGGATCGTGTGATCTTCATGATCCGCGACGTAAACGTTGCCTGCGCTATCCGTGGCCGTACCAACAGGGCCATTGAACCGCGCCGCGGCGCCTGTCCCGTCCACAGAGCCGGCTGTGGGTGCGGCGCCGGACAACGTCGTGACCGCCCCAGCGGCTGAAACTTGGCGGATTACACTGTTGCCATTGTCCCCCACGTAGACAGTGACACTGCCCGCGGCGCCAACCACTGCCACCCCTTCAGGCCAGTTAAACAGCGCAGCGTTGCCTGTCCCGTCAGCCCAGCCGGCGCTGCCGGGAGACCCCGCCAGCGTGGTCACCGCGGTTGCAGGCGTGATCATGCGGATGCTGTGGTTGTTCGTGTCCGCCACGTACAAGTTGCCGGCGCTGTCCACAGCTATAGCCCAAGGGCGGTTGAACCGCGCCGCACTGCCTGTCCCGTTCTGGCTGCCTGCACTGCCCGCCGAACCTGCTAAAGTAGTGACATTGCCTTGTGGCGTGACCAGCCTGATTGTGTCGTTCGCAGTGTCCGCCACGTAAACATTGCCGTTGCCGTCCACGCAGAGGCCAATCGGGCAGTTGAACTGAGCGCTTGTCCCCTGGCCGTTAGCGTTGCCCGCACTGCCTGCCTTGCCTGCCAGGGTGCTGACTACACCAGCCGGAGTTATCACCCGAATCACGTGGTTACTCGAATCGGCCACATAGACGTTGCCCGAGTTATCCGCTGCAAGGCCACCCCACAGGCTGTTCCCGTTTGTGAACGAGAACTGCGCGGCAGTGCCCGTCGCGTCCTTGTAGCCGGCCTTCCCTACCTGCCCAGCCAGCGTGGTCACCTGGCCTCCCGGTGTGATCTTGCGGATAGTTTGGTTGGAAGAGTCCGCCACGTAGACGTTGCCATTGCCGTCCACAGCCACGCTATTGGGATTGTTGAAGCGCGCTACGTTGCCCTGGCCATCCGCGCTGCCCGGACTGCCCGCCAGGCCGGCAAGCGTACTGGCCAGGCCGGCGGGTGTTACCTTGCGGATAACATGGTTCCCTTGGTCAGCCACGTAAATGTTACCCACGCCATCAACTGCGATTTGGACTGGTACATTGAACCGTGCACCCGAGCCGCCGCCGTCAAGTGCGCCGGGTGACTCTCCCGGACCCGCTAATGTGGTGACCGTCGCGCCCGGCGTCCCGCCTGTCGTGATAGTGATGGCCAGTGTGGCTGAACCGGTGCCGTAGGCGTTTGTAGCGCTGAGGGTGGTGCTGGTGCTGCCCGCTGCGGTCGCTGTCCCCGTGATTGCGCCCGAGGAGGTGTTTACTGAAAGCCCGGCGGGCAGAGGCGTGGCGTTGTAGCTTGTCGGGCCGTTGTGCGCCATAATCTGGTAGCCGAAAGCCAAACCTGCACTCCCGCTGACAGCCGTAACGCTGAAGATGACAGGCGGACTGGTATACGTGAAGGCGCCTGCCGCCGTGGCAACTTGCGTGTCAGGGTTGGTTACTTTCACATCCACTGCGCCTGCGCTCCCGGCAGCGGTAACGCAGGTGATTTGTGTGGCTGAGACCACCACCACATTGGTTGCCGCGCTGGCCCCAAACGTCACACCCGTATTGTTGCTGCCCTGGACAAAGTTCGTGCCCGTGATCGTCACAGCCGTGCCGCCCGAAAAAATGCCTTGGGCTGGCGCCACACCGCTGATCGTAGGGGCTGGGCCAGGGTTGATGGTGATCTGTGCCAGGTTGGAGAAATAGTCCACCCCGTTGATGACCCCGTGCGCGCGAAAATAGTACGTTGTCGCCGCACCAACGCCGGGGGCAACCACGGAGTCGCTATAGGTCGCCGCGCCGCCACTCTGTGAAGTTGTGGACTTGTAGTTCTCGAAACGCGGGCTGGTGTCGTACCAGATTTCTGTGTCTGTGGTTGCAGCGCTCGTCTTCCAATGAAGAGGTATATTTTGGCCGGTCTGATACTGGGCGGCAGGGGTGGCCGTCCAGTCTACAAAGCCCGTTGGCGTGATCATGGCCATGATTACGTTGCTGAGGGGTGGGGTTGCATCCGTGACTGCCCTGAAGTAATAGACCGTCGGCGACGTAACTGTTGGGGCGGTGATTGAAGTAGACCAGGATTGAGCAGGACTACCAAAAACAGAGGCCTGATTGCCGGTACTGGTTTTTTGGGCCGATGGAAAGGTCTGGTCTGCACTGTATTCAATGTGAGAATCGCCACATCCACTATTTATATACCACGTGACATCTATATTATCGCTGCTCGTGTACTGACTTGCTGGCGATACCACCCACCATACGTCCGAGTCGGCATTCGAGATGGGGCCAGAGGTGCCGGGTACGGGGCCAGGGTAGATAGTGGCCTCCGCCAAGTTCGAGAAATAGTCCACCCCAGTGATGACCCCGTGTGCCCGGAAGTAGTACGTTGTCGCCGCAGTAACGGTGGGGGCAACAAGGGAGTCGGTATAGTTCCCCGCATTGCCAGTCTGAACAGTTGTGGACTTGTAGTTATCGAAACGCACGCTTGTGTCGTACCAGATTTCTGTGTTTATGGTAGCAGCGCTCGTTTTCCAATGAAAAGGGATGTTTTGGCCGCTTTGATACTGGGCGCCAGGCATGGCTGTCCAGTCTACATAGCTGCTTGGCGTAATAGTGGCCATGACTACGTTACTGAGGGGGGGGGTTGCATCCGTGACTGCCCTGAAGTAATAAACCGTTGGGGACGTAACTTTGGGGGCCGTGATTGATGTAGACCAGTTTTGAGCTGGACTACCAAAGACGGAAGCCTGATTGGCAGTACTCGTTGTGCTGGCGGGTGGAAAGGTCTGGTCTGAACTGTAGTCAACGTGTGAATTGCCGCATCCAGTGTTTATATACCACGTGATATCTATGTTATCGCAGTTCGTGTACTGGCTTGCAGGCGATACCACCCAGGATACCGCCGCGTGGGCACTCGCGGCGCACAGGCAGGCCGCAAGTAACGGGAAGACCAGGCCCTCGTACATTTTGCCAAATTGTGCACCCCGCAATCCCGATGAATCGGGATGCGGGATGGCCACCGTCAAGAAGCTCAGGCCCGAAACCCTCCTGCCTCGCCCGCTACCCATTGCCTTGCCTCCCTCATGCCGGTCCGTTAGCTTCACGGCGCCACTCCCACAGACGACACAGGCTGGACAGCCTGTGCCACAGTTTTCCTCACTGCTCCTTGCTCTTCTCACTGTCCTGCTTGCTCTTGGAATCCTTGCGGGTGAAGGTCGCGTAGCGCGCGCCGCTGATCTCGTGCAAGGCGATTTCGCGCGTGCAGGGCCGCATGGCGAAACCCTCGCCGAAAAAGAGGAAGCTATAGCACTGCCCCGCTTCCAGTTTCTGCGTGCTTGCGTACGAGTCCTTGCCGATGGTGATTAAGCCGCCATGCTTCTCCAGCACGCTGATAACATGCTCGCCGGGTTTCAGATACGCCGCGCAATAACCGCTTCTGCCTTGGCGGCGCATGGCCGCCACCAGTTCCCCGTCGCAGAACAGCCTGAACTCGCGCGTTTGGTAAGCGTACTCGCCGGGCCAAACCACGATGACGAGCGCCATGTCCGCCTTCGTTTCAGGCACGGCTTTAGTTTCGTTGTCCTTTTCCGTCTGGATGTCAATGTCCAGAGCCATTTCACGGATCGTGTCGCGATCAATCTTGGCCCAAGCCACGTCATGTTCGATGCACGTCAGCTTTTCCCCGGCGAGCGCTTTCAGTTCCTTCACTATGGCGTCCGATTCCTTGGCACGGAGCATGAGCACACACGCTTGGGGCGCACCAGCGCTGTCGAGGTAATCAATCTTGCACCAGTCGAAATTCCAACCGACGGAGTTTTCCTCCGCCACTGTCAGCAGCGCCCCAAGGAGGCCCCCGCCGTTCCTGCCCCCGAAGACCGCCACGCCAGCCAATTCCCCCTCCGACGAACGACGCCGGCGCAATCCGTACTCGTACGTAATCTTCCGGATGTGCTCGGCATCGAGGTCCAAGGGCAACTTATCGCACTTGAGCCGCATCCGATGCGTCTTCGTGTCAAAAATCAGATCGGCGCCCTCAGTTTGAATCTTGTCAACGGATTTCTTGTAGCGGAGCCGCACCCTATCGAATTTGACTACGTCCTTGCCTAGCGCCTTCTGCGTTCCGTCCGCATCGTCCTCAGCGCGAACCGTCTGCGTTCCGTACACGGCGCACAACGCCAGACCCAGCAGCGCTGCTTGCGGCCCATACCGGTTGCTGCTCATCACAAGCCCCCTTTTCGTGGCTGGCGGGTGGTTTCGCGCCCGCCCACGAACCAATGCAAGCTGTTACCATTGGACTTGTGAGCCATACTTAACTGGCTACGTGGAAATTGTCAACGGTTATCTTTACCGATTTACTTTCTTGCTGTCTTTATATCTTTTTGGGCTATTTTGGGGTTATGACAGCAGGCTGGCGAACCAGTTCAGGAGCAGCAGCGCGATCATGGCCAACGCTGAGTAGTGGTTGACATTGATCAGAAACGGCACACGTGCCGTTTGCGGCCGGCGTAGCACACAGGCACGGAACACCACCTGGCACGCGAAAAATAGATACAGCGGCACACCCATCCGGTTGAACTCCAGTGAATCGCGAAAGTGCCCGTGAGCGATTAGCACGAAGGCGCGGGTGAGACCGCAGCCCGGACAGGTCACACCGAACAACCGCTGGCTGGGGCACACGCCAGGCAGGTGCAAGCCGAGAAACGCCAGCCCCTCCTTGCCAGGCGCAGGGCAGGAGAGGAAGAACGGCAGCGTGACGAGCGCCAGCGCGATGACCAGGTACGTTTTGTGTGTCTGCGGGTCGGCCGGGAGGCTCTTTTCCGTGGAGACAAAGAACTCCAGCACACGGCGCAGCCGGTTCATTCGCACTCCCCCGCGTCGGCGTAGCGCAGGTTTCCAACCTGCTGTATCGCCGACTTCCAGTCGGCAGGGGCTGAATTGCTGTGAGCGTCTGGAGAGCCAAGGGACGTTCTGCGGGCTGGAAGCCCGCGATACAGCAGACTGGAAGTCTGCGCTACATTCAGCGACCCCCCCGCGCGCCCCTTGCCCGGGCGCATGGCCGGGTCAGAAAACGAGGCTGCACTTGTGGCAGACATAGTGCTTGGTTCCGTCCGGCGATTTTCTCGCGGCGATATGCTCCAGGCACGCGTTTTTGCCGCAGGACTCGCACGCCACAAGGCATTCCTCGCAACGGCCATGCGAACAGACATGGCACTTGCCGGCGTGCTTCACACAGACGGTGTGCCCGCACGCGCCGCACTTGTAGCTGCAGCGCTGGCACACGCTCTGTTTGCAGACCGCACAGGGCAGAAGCTGGCACTTCAGACAGACGACGCCGTTGCAGTTGGGGCAGGTAAGCACGCAGTTGGGGCAGGCCACGTGCTGGTTGATGCAGACTTGCATCTCGCCGGGGGCGCCCGCCTTGCCGCAGTTGGCGCAGACTTCGCTCGCGACCAGGCCCCCGTCCGCCGCCCGGCCCACGGCTTCGCCAATGGACAGCAGCGACGTGAAGTCGAAGGTATCGAGCGGCAGCTTATGCTTGTTCTCCTCGACCCACTTGGCCGCCTCGCCATTCAAGGGGCTCTTCAGATTGTAGGACTGGAAAGCCAGCATTTCGGCGATACGGATGACGAGGTCGGAAAGCGCTTCGCCGGCGGCCCAGTGGTCCCCGATGCAGATGGCGTGCGGCGCAATGTTCGGATGGAAGACCGGCGTCAGCATCTTGCACTGCGGCGCCATGCGCGGGTACGAGCCCAGCAGGATGATCT
>JBEKKG010000485.1:0-5970 GCA_050010835.1 Planctomycetota bacterium | reverse complement strand
CGAAACCCGATGCTGGCGAAGCGCAGGCTGGGATAACTGCTGAGGCGGAAGGCGGAACGGCAATCGCCGGGGAGAAGGAACCACGAGCCGCCGCGCAGCACGCGGTCGCCGCCGGCGTTGCCTTTGGCTGGGCCGGAAGGGTCGCAAGAGGGCGACGCACCATAGCCTTTCTCGTCGTAGTAATCCGCGCACCATTGCCACACGTTGCCGTGCATATCGTAAAGACCCCACGCATTGGGGGCTTTCCGGCCGGTGGCGTGCGGAAGGCCGTCGCTGTTGGCCCAGTACCAGGCAGCCAGGCCGAGGTCCTTCTCTGTCGCCCCGCAATTGTAGGGCGTGGTGGTGCCCGCGCGGCAGGCATATTCCCACTGGGCCTCGGTCGGCAAGTCCACCGTCCACTTTGCATCCTTGGCCCGCGCGACAAGGGTGCCCAGCGCCTCCGACCCAGGCGGCTGGGCCAGCATGCTCTCCAGAGCCAGGCAGAACGCTTTGGCATCGTCCCAGGAGACCTGTTGCACAGGCAGGTCCGCGCCCTGGAACTTGCTCGGGTTGCGATTCAGGAGTTTCTCGTACTGCGCCTGTGTCACCTCATAAGTTCCGAGGTAGAAGGGCCGGCTGATCTTCACGTGATGCACCGGCCTGGCATTAGCGATCTCGCCGTCGCCCATGTCGAACTCGCCCGGCCGGATCAGCCTTAAATCCAACTTAACGCCGCCGAGATCGAGGTCGAGAGACTCAGGCAAGGCCAGCAGCTCAGCCTTGGCCTTGAGGCCGTCAGATCCGGCTGCTTCCTGCTCCGTGCCCCGGGGGCGCGCTATAAGCAGCAGCGCAACCACAAGCACCGCCGCCGCAACGCCGCAAGCAACGTAGCAAAGAGTTCGCGTCTTACCCGTCATCCTGCCCCTCTCTGCGTCCTCTGCGAAGGTAGGACAGCCTTTCCAGGCTCTCCGGACAGGCTGGAAAGCCTGTCCTACTAAAATGCAGGATCACCGTAACGCGCCGCCCACTCTCCCATGAACGCCGCCAGTTCGCGCGTGGAGGGCGAGCGGCCCTGGCGCACGTAGAACCCCGACGAAGCCGTGCCCGCGGCCAGGAGTTCCTGTGTCTCCAGGCCCGCCAGGAGTCCGACACAGAAGCCCGCGTTGAAATTGTCGCCGGCGCCCGTGGTGAGCTTGGGATTGGGGCAATACGGGCCGTCCATCACGGCGCCTCCGCGCTCTGTCGCGCAAGCGGCATTCCTGGTAGGATGAATCACGACAATGTCCAGAGCGAGCGCGCGGCGCAAAACCGCGGCGTTGGCCTGGATATCGTCAGGTTTGAGCCCCAGGCCGAGCGCAACGCCGATCTCCAGGCTCTCCTTCTGGTTCACTCCCAACACGACCTGGTGGGTCCGGCGGAAGCCCTTGAGCAGCAGCAGGGCCTCGGCCAGCTCGCGCGGCGGCCGCTTCTCCGGGTCGGCCAGGTCCACAAAGATAATGGCGCCGCTCGGCGGCTTGACATCCGCCATGTCCTGCAGCAGACGCTTCCAGATCTCCGTCTGCATGTTGAGCATGGTCCAGTTGGCCAGCGCGACCAGGTGGGCGCTCTCCCAGGCGGCCCGCAGTTTGGGCAAGCCGACAACTTCGAGCATCCGCGCATAGTTCGCTTCATTGAGCGACTGTTGCTTGACGAGCATCAGCTTGCCGTCGCGGAATTCGAGCGCGTCCGTATGGCCGGGATCGCAGAGGCTGTAGCAGGCTTTGCAGCGCGCCGCCATCTCGGCGAAGACGGGGTGAATGTGGTCTTTGCCCAGGCAGCCGATATAGGTCACCTGGCAGCCGGCCTGCAGCAGCGCATTGGCCATGATGGGGCCGTTGCCGCCCAGCTTCATCCGCCGCAACACCAGTTCCAGGTTGTCGGAAAGGCCCGCAGCGTGCCCGATGCGCTCGGCCAAAGCGGCAATCGTCTCCACCCGCGTATAGTCGTTGTAACCGGCACGCTGGTCCACCACGTCAATGATCTCGTCCACGAAGCCGTCGAAGCCGGCGAGGACCTCATACCTGGCGGCCTGGAAAGTGCTGACTTTCCCGGCGGCAGAAGCAATCACGGATTCCGGGGACATGACCCGATTTCCGGCTGTTTGGAAATCGGGATCGTGTCCCCGGAATCCCCCCGGAATCGCCGGGCTGTTTGGAAATCGGGTCATGTCCCTGGAATCCCCCTAAGTTCGTGGGCAGGCAAGATACCTGCGCTACAACAACCCGCACGCCCGCTTGGCTTCGTCGAGGGTCACGCGGGCGAGAGCACGCGCTTTGGCCGCGCCTTGGCTAAGCACCTCTTCAACGTATCCCGGATTGGCGAGCAACTCCTCCCGTCTCTTCCGGTAGGGCGCGAAGTAAGCCACGACCTTTTCGAGCAACATCTTCTTGGCTTCGCCGTAACCCATGCCGCCGGCCTTGTAGCGCGCGGACAGAGCGTCGCGCTCCGCATCGCTGGCGAAGAGCGCGTACAGCGCGAAGACGTTGCAGTTCTCGGGGTTCTTGGGCAACTCCACCGGCGTGCTGTCGGTCTTGATGCTCATGATGGTCTTCTTCAGTTCCTGCTCATTCATCACCAGGTCAATGGTGTTGCCGTAGGACTTGCTCATCTTCTCGCCGTCGGTGCCGGGGACCTTGGGCGTATCGCTCAGCCTGGCTTCCGGCCGCACGAACACATGGGTCTTGAATGTCTGGTTGAAATAGCCCGCCATGTCCTGCGTCATCTCGATATGCTGCACCTGGTCCTGGCCGACGGGGACCACGTTGGACTTGTAGATGAGGATGTCGGCGGCCATGAGCACCGGATAGGTAAACAGGCCGACGCTGGGTTTGAGGCCCTTGGCAATTTTGTCCTTGTAGCTGTGTGCGCGCTCCAGCAACCCCATGCCCGTCACGACGCCCAGCAGCCAGGTCAGTTCCAGCACTTCCGGCACGTCGCTCTGCCGGAAGAAGGTGGATTTTTCCGGGTCGAGCCCCAGCGCCAGGTAATCCACTGCCACGTTGCGGGTATTGCGGCGCATGTCCCCGGCGTCCTGGACCGTGGTCAGGGCGTGGTAGTCGGCAATGAAGTAGAAGCGTTCGCTGTCCGGCAGTTCCTGGAGCGCGATGTGCTGCTTGATCGCCCCGAAGTAGTTCCCCACATGCAAGTTGCCCGACGATTGGACGCCCGAGAGAATCCGTGTAGCCATGTTGAACCGAGTGCTCCTTTTGGAGTGCGGTCCCGATGAATCGGGGCCGCTTTGCTCATACCCTATCGGCCGGCAAGCGTCAACTGGGGTTCTCTTGTGCCACGGATATGCCGCCGCAACGCGGCGGCTTATCCGTGCTACCCGCGGCTGGCACGGATGAGGCCGCGCCAAACAGCCGGCGCGGCCCCATCCGTGGCACAAGTCCTTTGATGCACCGCCCCGGTGCTCAAGTCTGCGGTGGCATTTTAGTCCGGTGCGTGTAGGCTGCTGGCCAGGAGAACAGGAGTGGCCGAGGTTGATCCAGTGACGCCGGAAAAGCCGGAATCCGACAACGTGCAGACGCAGCCGGCTGCGGACCCCGCGGCAGCGCCGGCGGCGGAGGAAACCGGCGCCGAGCAGGCTGAGCCGCCCGAAGCACAGACTGAATCTGCCCCAGCGGAAACAGAAGCCGCCGCGCCACCCGTCAAGGCGCCGGTCAATCTTGAGGAACTGGCGCGCGTCGTTGAGGCGCTGCTCTTTGCCGCTGAGGAACCCCTGGCCGTGCGCGAAATGGCCCGCGCCGCCGGTGTTGACAGCACGTCGGTGCGCAGGGTCTTGCCCAGGATCAAGGCCGCGGGGGACGAGCAGCGCCGGCCCTGGGACCTGGCTGAGGTCGGAGCCGGCTACAGGCTCGTGACCAGGCCGGAGTTCTATCCGGCCATCCAAAGGCTCAAGTCCCAAACGCGCGAGCGCAAGCTGACTCAGGCCGCTGTAGAAACGCTGGCCCTGATCGCCTATCGCCAGCCCATCGGCCGCGCCGACATCGAGTCCATCCGCGGCGTGGGCTGCGGCCCGGTGCTGCGGCAACTCCTGGACAAGAAGTTGATCCGGATCTCCGGCCGCGGCACGGGCCTGGGCCATCCGTTGCTCTACGGCACCAGCGACTACTTCCTGGAGCACTTCGGCATAAAGACCATCGAGGAGCTGCCCAAACCAGGAGAACTCAAGCCGCAGTAAGAGACGCTCTGTTCCGCGGGAGCCTTGCCTACGGCGAACAACCCAGCGACAAGCGCGAATCCGATTGATGCACGACTGCCGCACAATCTTGCCATCTCAAGCACCCCGCGTTGGGTTGCGGCTCGTGACCAGCCGTCTTGGGAAACAGGTTTTGTCCGGTGGCTCTTGGAGTTTCGGGGTTCGAGTTTCGAGTTTAGTTGATGAGCGCCTTGGCTGAGCCTGCTTCCTTCCTGGTTGAGGATAGCGATGTATGCGCCCTGCGCGCTGCTGTAGCGCGCATCGCCGGCGCAGGCTACTGCGAAGCACAGGTTCGGGATCGTCTAGGCCTTGCGGATCTTGCGCAATTGCAGTGGCGGGCCCTGCCGATTTACCGTGAAGAACGATTGGCCAAGCGCGATGCGCTCGCTTGTCTCATTGATCTGTTTCTGTTGCAGGGCGCCATTCCGGCAGACGAATTGAACCGCTGGGCCGGCAACACAGTTAGCGACGCGCTCATCCGGACCGGTATCCTCGCGGTGGATGAGAAGGGGCTTGCACGCGCCCAGGCCTCCCTGTTTCCAGTCGCAAATTGCCTGGTCTTTTCCGATCACGCCTGGCCGATGCTGCCACATCCGGGAAGAATGTCCGTGCCTTACGACCAGGTGATGTTCGTGGGCACGGACACGCGCTGGCTCGCACGCGCGACCGTGCGGCGGCCGCGCGGCGCCGCGCTCGATCTCTGCACCGGCTCGGGAATCCACGCACTCCTTGCAGCGCCGCACTCGCAGCACGTCCTGGCTGTGGACATCAATCCACGGGCTGTCCGCTGTGCGCGTTTCAACGCCCAAGCCACAGGCGCCGGCAACGTTGAGGTTGCGGCCGGAGATCTTTTCGAACCCGCGCGCGGCGCGCGCTTCGACCTGATTACGGCGAATCCCCCGTTCGTGCCCTCGCCCCTGAACGCACTGGGGTTTCGCGATGGCGGGCGCTCGGGCGAAAATATCCAGCGGCGCATCGTGGCGGGCTTGCCACAGCACCTGGCACGCGGGGGCAGCGCACAAATCGTAACGGAGCTGGGTGAGCGCGACAATGAACCGCTTGCCGAGCGTGTGCGTGAGTGGCTGGGCAATGCGCCGCTGGACATCCATGTTCTGCGGCTGCGCGAGCATTCCGCGGCCGAGTATGCCATCGGACATGCCTCCGGAACAGAGGATACTTTTGGAGCTTACCTCGATTCGGTGCAGGCCTGGTCCAACAACCTGAAGGCGCAGGGCTATGCCCGCGTGGTCGCCGTGCTGCTGGCGTTCCAATGGAGCGACCCAGCCCTCGGCCCGCCCTGGACCCGCATCGAAGAGGCGCTCCCGCCGCTTCGCGACGCCGGTTACGAGATAGAAGGGGCGTTTTGTGCCGAGCGCCTGGCGCGCAGACCCAATCTGCGGGAGCTGCTTGAGCACGGCCGCCTGCGCCGGCCGGGGCCGATTGGGATGATCGAATCGCGAGTGCTGGGCAGTGAATTGCATCCAACCGCCGAAGCCCGCTTGCTGGGCAAAGCGCTTCCTGTTGTGCAATGGCTCGATCCCGTCGAACGGGAACTCTTGATTCGGATTAACGGGGCCACAACGTTAGCGGAGCTCTGCGCAATTGCACGTGAAATCAATCTGGACAAAGAGGCTGTTCTTGCAGCAGTCCAATCCCTTCTGCGGCGGGGGCTTATCCTGCTCATTGACTGACCTCCGCCTTTTTCAGTTCCGGTCAGCTCAGAACTCGCCCGGATTATCCGGCGGGGCGGG
>JBEKKG010000484.1:0-5972 GCA_050010835.1 Planctomycetota bacterium | reverse complement strand
CCCCAGCCGGTGCAAGGCCGCGCCCATGCCGAAGTAATGCAATTCGCCGTTGGCATGGCCGTGTCCCGCATCCATGTAGTTGGCCTTCATCCACGCGGCCAGGCCGAGGTCCCACTTGTCGTCGCTGTTGCCGCTGCCCAACAGGCCGAGAGTGATGAAGCCGTCGGCGCCGCCCCCGCCCATGCCGCCGTGCCACCCTTTGCCGTAGCCGATGGTCTTCCCATCCGAGACGCCTTCGAGATATGTGCGGGTCTCCTCCAGTAGCGGGCCTGGGGACAAGCCCAGCGCCTTCATTTCCAGGAACGCCGCGTAGAAGATGCAGCCGATGATCGCGATGTCGGGAGCGTACTGCTTCTCCTTGGGGCGGCCGTGGAACCAGCCGCCGCCTTTCTGCTCGCCATCAGCGGCGGCTTTCAAGCCCTCCAGCAGTGCCGCCTTGTTCTCCGTTGTCAAGCCGTAGCGCAGGCTGTACTCGGCCAGGAAGTACATGGCCATGCTCTTCTTCCAACTGAACCAGTCGCCGCCGATTTGCGTCGGCGAGGCAAAATTGCCGTCGGGCTCGCCCTTGAGCATCTCCCGGCAGTTCTTCGTGCAGACGGCCAGTTCCTTGTTGTGGTTCTCGCTGCTGTCCATGAGGAAAACGAAGCCGCCGTAGAAACTGTCCAGCAGCAGCCCGAACATTGTGGGCTTGAAGTGTTTCTTGACGTAAGCGAGCGATTTGTTCAGCGCGGCCTGGCACTTGGGGCATTGCTTGAAATCGTACGGATGCGGCGCGGCGTCAAACATGGCGGGGCACTTCGGACACTTCTTCATTTCCTTGGCGTGCGGCCATTCATCCTCCTCGCCGCAGAACCCCGGCGCGCCGGCCAGCGACAGGAACACCACCACAGCCAGCAGGCAGGGAATGATTGCAGGTGTATGCCGCATACGGCTCCTTGAGCGTCAGTTCGGCGCCGGCTGTGAGGTTATAGGCTCATGGGGCGGGAATCAACCGCAGACTGTCTAACATTTCGCTTTGGATAGCGGCGGCTTGCCGTCGCTATCAGTGGAACTAAAATGCAAGTTTTATTTGGTTTTCTACTTGACATCTAAATGAATGATGATACTATAAATGATGGTACGCAGGTGTGGACGTCGAGTGAGCCACATGGCTCGCCCCGCTTGCGGAGCCAATAGGACTGGCAATCCCGAGGATTGCCCCATGGAGGAGCAATACAATGGAACAGAAATACGATCAGGACGATTGGAAATTCATCGTCGGGATTCACACCAAGCTTGGGTGCAACGTCTCTGAAACACTGCGGACGGTGCGGACCAAGTACCCGAAGTACGCGCACCTGGCCAGGAAGACGTTTGAGGAGTACCTCGATTCCGAGGACGGCAAGAAGACGCTTGCGGAGGCGCTGGAATTCAACGCCGCGGAAGTCGAGGCCGAGCTGGCCCGCAACAGGGAGAAGTGGAAGCCCATGTCTCTGTACAGGCTTTGGGAAGCCTGCGCCAGGGAACTGCTGATGCTCGCCTTGGCCGGTGACAGAGACGCTGTACGGAAGGCCCTTCAGTACTTGAGGCTGGGCAACACCATGCTCAAGACTGTCCAATTCGATCAGCATCTTGAAGAAGAGGGTGGTGAAATGGGAATGCTCATGCCTGGCATGCAGCACCTTGTGGCCCAGTCTGTCCGGCCTTGTGGTGCAGGCGTCCCACCTGCGCCTGCCTTGAGTGCAGGCAAGATGCCTGCGCCTCCCTTGAGTGCAGGCAAGATGCCTGCACCACAAATCCAAGCAGCTCAAAACTGTGGTGCAGGCGTCCCCGCCTGCGCCCCGGCTGCCGCGCAGAAGCCACAGTTTTCCAGCACAGCCACCCTGGCCGGTATACTCGCCTGTGCCGCCGCCTGCACCCCGGCAAGTCCTTCTGCCATAGCGCGTAAAATAACCGTGCCGGCAAGCGCCCAGTCCACCAACCACAGTTCAGAACGGCTCTTGGCCACAGATAAACACAGATGAACGCAGTTTCGCAAGTGGCTTTTTGAAAACTGAATAGAAGGCGCTCATCCGTTGTCTTGGCAAGGATACTCTGCCCAAGTGCAGCCCAAAGCCCGAGGCCGAAGCCACACCCGAGTAGTAAAATTAGCAAAGAGATTTCGTTCCTTGGTAGAACTAAAGACAAGCGGGCTGTGGCTAATACCCAAAGCCCAATGCCTGTAGTAAGACTACCAAAGGATTTGCGGTGTTCGTGTCTGTGCTGTAACGGAACTGACACAAACCCCGGGGCTCCGGGTGCATGGCAGCAAATGGAGCGCCGGCGTCCCGCCGGCGCTCCATAGGAGACCTGCATTTGCTGCCATGCACCCCGGGGCTCCGCAGCACCCGGCCTGCGTTTGCCATTTGCCTCCTCTTGAGATACACTACCGCGCGGAGGTTAGCGGTGGCGTCCGGTCCTGTGGATGGCGAGTGCGCGAAAGCCGTCAGGAAGGGGCTGGCCGGCGGCAAGGGCAACTCTTTAGCGCGCTTTGAGCGCCTGCACGATCCGCAGGACTTTGAGCGGGTCTACGCGGCCCGGCGGGCGGTGCATACTCGCAGCCTGGTGTTGTTTGCCTGTCCGAACGGCCTGGCCTTCGCCCGCCTGGGGGTCTCCGTCGGCAAGAAGCACGGCGATGCGGTCAGGCGCAACCGCCTCAAGCGGGTGTTGCGCGCGGCATTCAGGTTGTCGCGCCATTTGCTGCCGCCCGGGAACGATTACGTGCTGGTTCCCAAGCGCGGAGATACGCCTTGCACCACGGCGGGTGTGTGCGAGGTGCTGCGGAGCGCAGCCAGGAAGCTGCATGGTGGTTGAATGAATGGGGCGCTTTCAAATCCTCTTCCTTTAGAGCGCGCTGCGGCCGCGGAAGCCGGTTCCGGCGCCAGCTCCCCGCCAAAGGAGACCAGGCTGCCGCTGCCGCGCCGCTTAGGTCTGCTGCCTGTGCGCGCCTACCGGTGTACCTTGGCCTGGTTCCTCGGCGGGCATTGCCGTTTCACGCCAAGCTGCTCGGAGTACGCGCTTGAAGCCATTGCGCGGCATGGCGTCCTTAAAGGCTGGTGGCTGGCGGTGTGCCGCTTGAGCCGTTGTCAGCCGTTTTGTGCGGGCGGTTACGATCCCGTGCCCCAAGCCAAAGAGAAACTATAGGCGGAAGCTGCGTCACCAATGCCCCAACCCCAAAAGAAGTTCGATCCCATCCAGATTGCCGGCATCGGCCTCGCGGTGCTCATCTTCTTTGGGGGGCAGTCCTTCCTGAGCGCCAAACATGCACAGGAACTAGCCGAGTGGCGGAGGGCGCAAGCCGAGGCGCAGGCAGAGCTGGAACGGCAGCAGGCGCTGCACCCACCCGAGCTCAAGAGTGTCAACCCGGCGCCGGTTGAAGCCAAAAAGACCAGCGTCGTGGAGCAGCAGCCTGCTGCTGCGCCACAGCCTGCCGAAGCGCCGGAGCCCCAGGATGCCGAACCCGCCGACGCAGGCGACATCCCGGTACAGACGGCGCAGTTATCCCTGGTCTTCACGGCGAAGGGCGCGGCCGTGCGCAACGCGAGCCTCACACTGGAGGACATTGATCCGGGGAACAAAGGCAAGGCCGGGAAGGGCCTGGACATCCTGGGGGAAATCGAGAAAGGCAAGCTGGCCTTTGACCTGCCCAAGTTCGAGATCGGCCCGCCGGAGCCGGAACACGAGCCGGAACGCCTCAAGTTTGACGATAAACAGGGCCACTATAAACCCCTCAACCGCCGTGCCTGGAAGCTGGAAAGCGACAGCAAGGGCTTTGACGCGGCGGGACTCCGGACCATTTGCTACAGTGTTACTCTGGCCCAGAAGTTTGTGGTCAGCAAGACCTTCACGATTCACCAGGACCGGGCTTATATCGAGTGTGAGGTCGGTGTCAAAAACCTATCCAGCGCCGCGGTGACCTTCGCCTATGAACTCTTCGGTGCGCCTGGAATCTTGTTGGACGGCCCTGCCAGCGACCCCAAGGGCGGCGCGTTCGTCTACATAGTCGCTGAGATTGCCGGCCGCGACGCTCCACCCGCCGGAGAAGCCCCGGCGCCCGAGGTGCTGCCGGTGTGGCCGGATACCGCGGCCAAAGGCGACGAGAAGAAATCGTCCCTCAGCAAACAGCAGAACCTGTGGGGCGGCATCAAGAACCGCTTCTACATGGCCATGCTGGTTTCGCTGGACCCCAGCCAGCTTATCCGCATTTCCGCCGTGCCCATCGCCAACAACCCTAATGATCAGGACAAGCGCCTGGCCGAGCCCAACACCGGCATCCTGGCCTTGCGGCGGGAAAGCGAAAGCGTTGCGCCGGGCACGCGCAGCCCTGGGGACAAGTACGCATTTTACATTGGTCCCAGCAGTGAGCGCAACTTGTCCGAGGCCGAAGGCCAACTGGGCCAGCCGCTGTACTTGGCGCATGCGCTGCAATACTGCGACATGTTCTACACCACCTGGCCGAACGTGGACCGGATCGCCCGGGTGATGCTCGCCGTTTTCCACGGCTTGTCGCGCGTTTTCCGCAACTATGGCGTCGCCGTGGTCCTGCTCACGCTGTTGATCAAGCTCTGCCTGCACCCCTTGCAGCGCAAGATGATGATCTCGATGAACCGGCTCCAGAAACTGCAGCCGGAGTTGAAGAAGCTCCAGGAGAAATACAAGGGCCAGACCACCGCCCAGGCCAAGCAGCGGATGTTCCAGGAACAGCAGGAGATCATGAAAAAAGGCGGCGCCAGCCATACCGCAGGCTGCCTGCCGATGTTCGTGCAATTGCCCATCCTGACGGCGCTGTACGGCATCTTCAACCGTGCTTTTGAGATCCGCGGCGCGGAGTTCCTGTGGATCAAGGACCTCTCCCAGGCCGACCGCCTGGCGGTTTTCGATTTCTTTCCCAAGGAACTGAATCTCTTGCCCGTGCTCTACGCCGTCCTGCAATTCGCGCAGATGAAGCTCGCACCGCAAACCAAGCCCACGGACCAGCAGCAGGAGATGCAGCAGAAGATGATGACCTACATGCCGCTGGTCTTCAGCGTCATGCTGTACCGCATGCCGGCCGGCCTGATGCTCTATTTTGCCGCCAGCGCGGTCTTCGGGATGATCGAGAGCTGGTATATTCGGAAGTACCTTATCAAGGACGCGCCGGTGGCCAAGGTCGAGGCGGTTCCGGTAAAGGGCTAGAGCAGTTCACGATTGAATGTACCTTTGTAGCATGGGCGTCCCGCCCATGCGCACGAGCGGGACGCTCGTGCTACAGTCAAACGTGAACTGCTCTAGGCCGGACTATTCACCACAGAGGATCGTGGATCGTGAAGCGAGGATCGTGGATCGTGGATCGTGGCGCGCGCCCCGAGCCGCGCGCGGTTGCTGTTCAATCGAAAATCGCAAATCGAAAATCTAAAATGCAAGGTGCCGGACCCGGGCGGGCGGAAAGTTGATGGGGATGATCTTCTGGCCGTAACGGTGGCCGGAGATAAAGCGCTCGGTGACGTCGGTGACGCCCTTGAGCTGCTCGCGCCGCGCCTTGCCCACGAAGACGGACTTGAGCTTGCGCAAGGCCAGGTACTCGAACCAGATGAGCATCCCTTTGGGCTTGAGCAGCGCACGGAAATGCTCCAGAAAGCCCTGCACTTCCTCCGGCTTGAAGTTGCTGAAGGGCAAGCCGGATACAATGGCGTTGTAGTGCGGCTGCGGGGGCAATTGGCGCACGTCACCCTCATGCACGACGACCCGGCCATCCATGCGCCGGAAGAGCGGTTCTTCGGCTAGGCGCTTGCGCAGCACAGCGCAAAAGGCGGGACTGAGTTCCCAGAGATCGAGATGCCCGCGGCCGTTCATGCGCTTGAGGATCTCGATGGTCACTGGGCCGGTCCCGGGGCCGACCTCCAGGACTTTGCAGTCCTCAGGCATGTCCGCGGGCAACTGGCCGGCCATGCCCCGCGCCAGGAAGGGGCTGCTGG
>JBEKKG010000483.1:0-5980 GCA_050010835.1 Planctomycetota bacterium | reverse complement strand
CGCAGCGTGCGGCCGAAGCGCGGCTTCGGGTCGGCGGCCAGCAGCGTCTCGGCCAACTCCACGACGTGTTCGCGCGTCCCGCCGTCCACGCCGCCGGAGAGCAGCACGATGTCCGGCCGCAGATGGCGGATGCGCGCAATGCGCTCGTGGGGTTTGCGCCGGTCGTCCACCGAGAGCACGTCCATGACGATGGCGCCCGCCCCCAGCGCGGCGCGCTCCGCCGACTCGGCCGTCATCGAGCGGACCACGCCGGCGACGGTCATCTGCAGGCCCCCACCCGCGGAAGAGGTCGAGACGTACAGGTCAATGCCGTCTGTGCCGCCGGCGGGCGTGAGGAACTTGAGCGCGTCCGTGCTGGCGGGGTCGAGAATTTTCCGGCCCGAAAGCTCCTCGACTTCAGTGATGGCGTTGCGCGCGCCGATGGTGACGTCCTCGAACGGCGCCTCCACGGTGGTCGGCGCCTCGCCGCGGAACGTCTGCCGCCAGCCCTCGGGTTTCTTCTCGAAGAGGATGGCCTTCGTGGTCGTGGAACCGCAATCGGTGGCCAGGACCACGCGCAGGTCTTGATTCTCGATTTTCTCCCGACGTGCCGGGATTGGATTTTCAATTGTCATCGGCGCTCATCTGCGTTCATCTGCGGTTTCATCCTCTGCCTACCCCAGCCCGAATATCGTCGGGAGCCATTGCTGGATCAGGAACTGCAGCCGCTCGACCAGCAGCGCCATGCGGGCCATGATGGTTGAGCCGAAGAAGGCGCCGAAGCAGAGCATCATCAGCCAGCGCCCGGCCAGCGAAGCCTGGTAAATCCCCGGCCTGTTGTGTTCGAGGCTGAACAGGAAATAGGTCATCACGCAGATCAGCGTGACCGCGAAGATCCAGTTGGCCAACATGCCGGAAGAAGACCACCAATCCAGCGACAGCCCCCCGTTGTGCTTGCGCGCGCTGGCCCCCAGCAGGAACTCCTGCCCCTGTGGCAGGGGAGTATCCACGTCCGAGGCAATGACGGCTTCCGAAGTCCCTTCATAGCCGTCCAACCCGTTTTGCAGGACCAACTCCTTCAGCTTCTCGTCGCCCGCCACAAGGTACTCGATGACCAGCTTCGGCCGCCGTGCGGCGACGGGATGCGTTGATGAGGCGAAGCGATGCAGGAACGACCCGCCTGCGCCGCCCTTGCGCTGCAAGATGACTCCGTAATCAGACTCCGGCCTGTCGTACCAGCTTCGTAGCGTGTCCGCTGACAACTCGCAGCTCTTTACTCCGATGGACTCGCGCTTGCCCACGGTCCACTTCAACCCGCGGTACGGGTCGCGGACGACCTGGTCGTCGCGCACTTGCAGCACCAGGCCGCTGTTGGTCTCCGCGGTAGGCGCATAATCGTCAGGGCCTAAGCGCACCAGCGCCTGCGCGGTCTGCACTGCCTGGGACGCATTGCCTGCATCAAGCTTCATGACCGCACGCACGTCCGCCAACGCCAACCGCGCGTGCAGGACATCCTCCACGGCCTGCACTCGCCCGGCCCCATCCGCTGTGCGCAGCGCTTTGGCCAGAGCCTCTTCTCCTACTGCCGTGGTACCCCACGGTCGCAGCACGCGGTAAGCCAGATACTCATGCTCGCCGCCGTGGCCTTCGTAAGCGTCTGCGGCATCCCGCGGCTCCAGATCTTCCTGCAGGACCACTTCCTTGGACTGGAAGGTCTTTTCCTGTTCGTTCACGACGAGCGTGATGCTGCCGTTCTTGGGATCGGGGTTCACGCCGCTGACGCGCCCGCGGACTTCGCTGAGCTGCCCATCCTGGCGCTTGACCACGAGCCGCGCGTAAGAAGGTCCCAGCCGGTAAAGCTCCAGGCGGCCCTTGACGATCTGCGCGCCGTCCGGCAAGTGGCCGGCAATGTCGCCGAAGCCGATCAGCAGGCTGCGCTCGACCGTTCGCACTGTCACCAGCGGCTTGAACGACCCGATTATCTGCGGCATGTACTGGGCGAAGAAGCCCTTCAGCGCGAAGCCCCCGGACACGCCCAGCGACCAGGCAATGACCACCCGGGACAGCCACTGCCGTTTGCGCGAATAGATGAAGTAGTACAGCGTGCCGAAAGCGGCAGGCAGCAGATAAACCAGGTACCACGAGCGCCAGGGGCGGTCCTGGCCGCCGCCGGCAAAAGGCTCGCAGTCGTAACCCAGCATGGGACGCAGGAGTTGCGGCCAGATAAAACGCTGAATACCGAACACGATCCCGAAGCCGGTGGCAATCCCGATGTATGTGTGCTCGAAGAACCGGTAGAATGGGTTCTCCTTGATGAGGAAGGAGTAGACCGCAAGAGTGGCGATGCCTCCCAGAACGATCGGCAACCAGACGTTCATGCCGTACCCTCCTGGCCCGCAGGTACAGGGGCAGCCGGAGGCGCGGCGGCCTTCCGTTTCGCCAGCACCATGCCCACGTTGCCCAGAATGATCAGCACGATGATGGCCACGTGAGCGACGGCCAGGGCGGTGTTGCTCACAATCGCCATATCCGGGCCGCGGTCCTTGTATTTGCGCGAGAGCAGCGCGGAATGCGCCGCGGCCCCGGCGATGCCTTCGTGCAGGCCCACCAGTTGGCGCGAGTCCAGGTAAATGTAGGCTTCCGGAATCGTGATCGAGGTGCAGCCGTGGGCCATAGGCGGCCGGTACTCGCTGGTCTGGAAAAAGCTGAGCCACGTGTCCAACGCGCCGACCAAGCCGGTAAACTCGGCCATCAGCTTCACGTTCTTGATGCTCTTCACGTTGCGCAGGCAAGGCACTTCAGTGAGCGGCGTGCCGCGCGCATCGAGGCCCAGAGCTTGCAGGATGTCCTTGGCGGCGGCGATCTTCTGGACCATGGTGCCCCCGCCCGGCTGGAAGCCCAGGTTCACCCAGTCCTTGCCGTACTCCCATTTCTCTCTGGGGTTCTCGCTGTGCAGCCGCTTGGCCACGCGCTCGGGTATGTCCCTGAGGAACGGTTCCGCGTCGGGGACTATGCTGAGGCAGGCAAAATGGACGCGCCGGCGCATGAGGTGCTCGATCAACACTTCCGTCTGCGGCTCATTTTCCGCCTTGGTCCCGGGTCCCCAGTCGGCGGAGATCAGGACCAAGCTGCTCTCATCGCTGGGCAGCGCCTCCACCGCATTATAGAACTTGCGCGCCGAGGCCATCTCGGCCGGCGGCAAGCGCCACTTGAACAGCAGCGGGACCACCAGCGCCAGCGCGACCGCGGCATAGATGGCGCGGCGGTCCAACCGCGCCAAGAGTGGGGTGGAGGTTTGGGGCGCGTTCGCTTCGGCCATGTTACGCGCCCTCCTCTTCTTCGCGGTAGAACGCGCTGGTCTCCAGCGACAGCCACATGCGCATGGCCATAGCCAGGCCGGCCACGGACGCGCCCAGTGCAATCGCGCGGAACGCCGGCGTGGAAAAGACCTGCAACACCCACAGCCGCACCAGTGGGAAGCTGCTCGAAATATAACTCCCGAACGGAATCTGCCCGATCATCACCAGCAGCGCCGCGATCATCATCAGCAGCGCCTCCGCCGACTTGACGCGGAAGGCCCGGTAAGCCGCGCTGGCGATGTAGAAGGCCAGCAGCGAGAAAATCGCGGCGCCCAGCGCGACATACAACCCGTCGAAGAGGCACTTGTACAAGCCTTTGACTACCGAACGGTTGGCGCGCTCTTGCAGGGCCTCTTTCAGCCCTTCCTGCGTTTGGCCGAGCTCCAGGACAACACTCTCCATAGCTTTGCGCGCCGACGCCAGGTCCTGTTTTTCCAGCGCCCGGGCAGCCAGTTGGGCGTCGCTGGCGGCAGTGTGCAGCAGGGAATCGGAGTTCACGGCGCCGCGCAGAGCGCGCATTGAATCCTGTGCGCGAACGAGCACGCCAAGGTCCTTCATGTCGTGCTTGGTGGCAAAGCGCTCCATTGTCTTCAATGTGCCCTGAAGAACGAACAGATAGCCGTCCGACACGGCCTGCCGCGCATTAGGCGCCCCCACCGTCTTGGCCAGCGCTAGGAACTCTTGGTCGGCCATTTTTTGGGCTTCCGCGGCGACAATGGCCCGTGTTTTCAGCGCAGCGATTTCGTGTTTGCGGGCATCCTGTTCCTCGCGCAGCTTCAGCAGGACGATGCTCGTCTTCTCGCTCCAGGTCTTGCGCAAGCCGCGGACGGCCTCGTCCAACTCGTCCTGGAGTTTCTTCCTTTGCGCACTCAGGTCGTCCTCGACCTGCTTGGCGGCGGCGGAGACCTTCTGGAAAACATCCATCGCCTGCGACTCCGTTACTTCCTGGGCCGCAGCCAGTTCGCTCAAGGCCGGGATAACGATCTTATCCGCGTCCTCCTTCGCCAGGTCCAGGTAGTTGAGGTCCTGCTCCAGGCCTCTGACCCGCAGCCGGCGCAAGGCGGTCTCCTGTCCTTTCCACAACCCACCCCCACCCGTGGCATCCAGTTCCGCCAGCGCCTTGTCGTAGTCCGCGCCAAGAAGCCCCGCATCCTGGAGGTCCTCCAACATGCGCTGGCGCAACGGGTCGGGGCCGGCGCTGTTGGCACTGAGCCGCGCTTTGACCGCTGGCAGAGCACGCTCCAAGTCCGCAGCCGCGCCCTTTTGCCACTCTTGCCTCAGGGCCTCAGTACGTTGCGCCTGGGCTGCCAGCCAACTGCTCAGAGCCTGCTCGGCTACCTTGGCCCGCGGAATTTCAATCGCGGCCTGGTCCAGCACTTTGGCGTACTTCTCCAGCACGTCCGCCGAGTGGCTCATTGCCCGCGCGGTGAGATAGAGCCGGCCAAACATAGGCACAGGCGGCGGTTCCGCGCCGCCCACGTAGCGTTTATCGAAATCCGGATCCTCCGTGTGGGCGGCCCTTTCCGCATTGCCCAAGCTGTGCGCCTCTTGAGCAAGCTTCCGCAACTCCGGCGCAACTTCCCGGCAGGCCGCAGCCTGCTCCCAGATCACCGCACCGGCCGGCAGGGACGAATAGGCACTCAGGTCCTTCAAGGCGTTACTAGACCTCAGGAGCTTGTCCGCCAGCTCATCGCGCTGCTTGATCAACTGAGCCAGCCGCGCAGGGTCGCCGGAATACTTGAGCGTCAGCGGTCCGGCCGCTTCCTTCGCCGGCGCTAACAGGTCCTCAGGCTTGCCATACTCAGGCGGGTTCTCTGGAGCGTCTGTCACCTTGAAGAACGCAGGCGCTGGACCCTGCCCCTTGAGGAAATTCGCCAGTGCCGCGAGCTGTGCGGCGGCGTCGCCGGCTGAGACGGCCGGCGGCGAGACGGCCTTGCGCGTGTCGGCGAGATAGCGTTGCAGCGCCGCGTCGCGCATAAGCTGCATCCGTTGCGCCGCCTGTGGGTTGGGCGGTGTGCGGCCGAGTCCCGTCAGAATCCGGGTCTGACACTCGCGCTGCACGCCCAGTGGGCCGGTCTGGTGCTGCGTGTCCAGTTCCTGCAACCAGAGCCAGAACGTGACCGTCATCATGGCCAGCATGGCGGCGATGAGCGTCAGGCTGAAAGGCCAGCCCTTGCGCCGCTTGAGCACGTTCATGCCGAAGACCCGGTAGACGTTGATCAGGCCCAGGCCAATGGCCGCCGCGCCCACCGCCTGCAAGCCCAGCAGTATCTCTTCGTGATACTCGCCGACGCGGACGCCGTGCCACGCGCCGTCCCGCCCGGGGCCGCTGGGAAAATATTCGGGCAGCAGGAACTCGATGATGAAGTAGATCCCACCCAGGAAAGTTACCGCTACAATCAGGCGTTTGCGCACCGGCTTATCCTATCTGTCCGTGACATGGAACAACACGCGCGGGGGTCTTTCTGATGGGAGTTATGGGAAGCATGGGAAGTACGGGAGTTATGCCACGGCACAACACGCGCGCGCAGGTCCCTTGTCCGTTTTCCCTAGTCCCTCGCCCCTCGTCCCTCGTCCCTCGCCCCTCGCCCCTCGCCCCTCGCCCCTCGCCCCTCTACTCTCCTGGCGGCAGCAGCCACTGT
>JBEKKG010000482.1:0-5989 GCA_050010835.1 Planctomycetota bacterium | reverse complement strand
GTCTTGGTGGGGTAGTGCGCGTTCTTGTGGACCAGGCGCGCGCCCAGGGCCTGGAACTGCTCTGGAAACTTCACGATGAGCGCCGCCTTGATGGCCACCACCACCGCGGCGGCCACGCCGAAACGAATCAGCATCTCGGTGTTGATGATCCTGAAAAAGTCGAGCGGTTCGGACATGCGCCGGGTTTCCGCTTCCAGCGCGGAAATCATCTCCGGCGATCCGATGTAAGTGCCGGTCTTGCTCGCGCGCGCGAATTGCAGGGTGGAGATCAAGCGCCCGCGCAGTTCCAGGTTGCGCCCTTCGATGCGCAGCGCGATCTCGTCGTCGTCCTCGATGCGCTGCAGCTCGCGGATCAGGTACTTGTAAAACACGTAGCCGATGCCGCCCACGCAGGCAGTGGCGAAGACCAGGCGCGCGGCATAGGGCAGGTCAAAGACCCAATCGAACAGGAAGTAAGTCAACACGCCCGCGATCAAGGCCACTGCGCTCTTGAAAAACCCCTCAAAGAAGACAAACCGCCGTTCCTTGCGGCGCACGGCGTTGATCCGGTATTGCAGGTCCGCCAGAGTTACCATGGCTCCCCATTCCCCAACTTATTCACCACAGAGACACAGAGACACAGAGAAAGGATTTTGGATTTTGGATTTTTGATTTTGGATTGCCGAAACATGGTCAACCACCGGTTCCTGTCCTCCTCTGTGTCTCTGTGGTTAATCCTGCAGGCTAAACACTAAGCCCCCGTCACTCTCGCCCGGCGCCCTTTTGGCGCGTGGCCGGGCTGTTCAATCCAACATCGAAAATCTAAAATCCAAAATCTCCCCTCCCTCGTCCCTCACAACAGGTCGTTCCTCTTCCTGATCAGCCATTCCGCGCCCATGAACAGCGTGAAGAGCACCAGCAAGAGGGGCGCGTCCCACAAAGTGTTTTCTTTCTTCTCTTCGATCTCCCGCTGGGCCTGGCTCAAGTCCTTGAGCAGTTGGCCGGCCTGGTCGGCGAAGTACATGCCGGCTTTGGTTTCCCCCGTCCCCGTCCCCTTCATGGAACTCTTGGCGACATTGTCCAGGAGTTCCTTCTTCAGGTCCGGCGTCTCCAGTTCCAGGTTCGGGTTGACGACGGCGAAGTCCGCATGCGCCTGCTCCTCTTCCTCGTCCTTGAGCCGGGTGCGGAAATGGCCTTCGCCCAGCAGCGCACTCAACTCCCCGCGGAAGGCCCCGCGCTGCCCCGGCTCGGGGGTCAGGTCCAGCGTGACCTGGTTGGCCTCGTTCTCCACGTCCGTGATCACGGCGGTGACGTGATCGGCGCTGGAGACATCCATGTCCTTCTTGGTCAAGACGCGCGCCGTGACCTTCACCCGGTCGCCCAGGTTGTATTCCTCCTTGTCGGTGGCGATTTCCACGCGCGCCGTGCGGCCCAGGAGCTTGGAGAGGCCCAGGTACTGGACGATGTGGCCGTGCATGCGCTCCAGGGCGTCGGGCCCCAGCTCCGCGGGGAAGCGCATGCGCCAGAGGTCCGCGAAGGCCTGGTACAAGACCCGCCCGCGCCCCACCTGGGCGGTGAGCAGCAAGGGCGCAGGCCCGCCGCGCTGCTGCAGGGTGTTGCCCTTCTCGCTGCTGCACACCAGGAGCGTGCTGGCCCCCAGTTTGGGCCGCGTGGCCCGGTGATACCAGTACATCTCCGGGACCAGTTCCCACAAGGCCGCGTTCTGTTCGTCGCCGCTTTCCCCGCCGCCCATGTCCAGACGGGTGACGCTGTGGCTGCGCCCTTCCGGGGTCAGGACCACGCGGAACGGTTCGGTGATGGGGTTCTGCTGCTCGTCCTCGGCGCTGACTTGCGGGTTCGTCTCAAACTCGATGGGCAGCAGCGTTTCCAGCTTAGAGTCCTTGTAGGCGTCGGGCATATTGTTCTTGCCGGCGATGAACCAGATCCCGCCGCCTTCCTCGATCACGAAGCGCCGCAGGTTGTCAATGTCGTGCTCGGTGAAGAACCCGTCGTTGGGCATGTTGCCGAAGACGATGACATGGTACTTGAAGAGGTCCTCCCTGCCCGGGAACTCCTTCAGGTAGGAGAAGCCGGGCTTGGCCGGGTCCGCAGAGCCGCCCTTGGCCAGTTCCGCCATGTCCGGCACGCGCAGCAGCACCTTGCAATTCACGCGCCTGTCGCGCAGCAGCGCATTCTTGAGATAGCGGTATTCCCAGCGCGGCTCGGCCTCCAGGACCAGGACGTTCAGCTTCTGGTCAATCACCTCGACTTCGCGCGACCTGAAGTTGTTCCCCGGCTCGGCGTCCTCCGAGGCGAGGTGCGTCAGCCGCACCTCGACCTTGTACGTGAACTTGCCGGGCTTCTTGGGCGTGACGTGGATGGTCTCGTTCTGCTCGCCGGTCTCGCGCAGCTTGATGGCCTGCCGGCCGATCTCCTCGTTGTTGGCGGTGACGATCAGCTCCGCCTCCTCGTTGTTGAAGCCGTGCTGCTTCAAGCGCACATAGATGGGGGCGGGGTCATCCACAAAGATCTTGCTTTCCATGAACAGGTAGGCCAGGGCCACGTCGCGCGCCTCGGGCACCCCGATGCCGATGGGGTAGATGCGGGCGGGCGCGTCCTGGGCGACGACCGCCGGTTCCTCGCCCTTGTTGTTGCCGCCGTCAGTGATCAGGACGATGGCGGAGAGCGCGTGGCCTTTGAGCCGGTTCATGACGCTGCGGATGGAGCCGCCGATCTCGGTGGCCAGGCCGTCGGGCTGGAGAGTGTCCAGGACCGAGGCCTCGAACCTGCGGCCGGTAGCAGGCTCCAGGGACTTCATGTCGGCGGCCTTGGCGAAGGTCCACATTTCCACGTCATGGTTCTTCTGGAGTTTGTCGAGGAAGCCGATTTCTTTGTTGTGCAGCAGCGCCCGCACCAGGTCTATGCGGCTGTGGCCCGCAATCGCCGCATCCGCGGCGGCGCCCACTGTCCGCGGGTCGGTCTCCTTGAGCGGCATGTTGCCCAGGACGTGCGCGGCGACCAGCTTGTCCTCAGGGCGCGTGTACTTGTCCACCCGCGACATGGACTTCGAGGCGTCCACCAGCACCACGATCTTGCCCTTGATGTAGCCGCGCAGGAACACTTTCAGCACCGGGCCGGAGAGGATGAAGAGCAGGATGAGCACGCCCGCATAGCGCAACGCGGCCAGCAGGCGCCGCTTGCGCAGCGCGCAGTAATCGGGCTCGCGCTTGTAGAACCACCAGATCACGTAGGCCGCGGCCGCCGCCGCAATCAGGAACACCAGCTTGGTAAACTTGGTCTCCGCGCGGCTGAAGTCAATCTTCCAGTCGCTGATATGGCCTTCCTGCACGGCCCGGATACCCATGAGTTTTAGAAACAGTTCAAACATCCGCGTGTTGAAACCCCATGCCAACAAGCCAACAAACCAACAGAACAACAAACGTGGTCCTTTACCCTCTCCCCCGTGGGGAGAGGGGAACCGCAACTCCCTCACCCCTCGCCCTTCGCCCCTCGCCCCTCCGTCAATCCCGCGGGGCCCAGCGGTTGGTCAGGACCGACTCCAAGGCCAGCAGCGCCAAGACCGCGCCAAAGAGCCACGGCCACAGCTCGGTCCCCCGCCGCTCGCCCGACAGCCGGTTCTGAAAATCATCGCTCTTCTCGATGTAGTTGAAAACGAACCCCGGATAATCCAGCTTCAGCGTCTGGTCCTTGACCTGGTCCAGATTGGATTCGACCTCGCAGTTGGGATTGAGCGCGTAGGTCATGGTCACGCGCGGGGTGCGGTCCAGGACCACGTCGTAGAAGCCCGCGTGGTCGGTCTCGACGTAGTCGAAGGCGGCGCGGCCGTCCGTGGTGGCCTCGGGGCGGGTGTCCTTCTTCTGGCCTGCCGGCGGGGTGATGTGGACGGGCGTATTCTGGTCCATGAGGGAGACCACGCCGTGAATCGGCACGCCGACGGGCAGGTTCTTGGGGCTGCGGTTGCCCAGCGTCAGCAGGTTCGCGGCGCGCAGCATCAGGATGGTGAAACTGGGCTGCGTGGGCATGTTGCCCCAGGCCGTCGTGGCCGGGAAGGAGAAGAGCAGCACTTCGCCGGCGCCGACCTTCTTTTCGAGGACGGCGGGCTTGCCGTTGCTGAGCCAATTGCAGAAGCGAGCCGCATCGCCCCAGGAGACATAGCTCACCGGCCGGTTGGCATAATCCGATGCCACGGAATAGGTATAAGAGCCAGAACTACCGCTCTGTTGGATCTTGCATTCACCGTTTGACCACATGTGGGCATTATACAATCCGTAAGTGTCGGTCTTTGCCATGGCATTGAGGAACGCTGTGTACTGCCCTGCCGTGACCTCGAACTTGCCGATTTTGTATGAATAGGATACCGCGCCGACGGAAATGTTGTTGTAGCGCGTGTCGGGGTTGTTGCCCGGATTGCCCACGGTTGCCCAAAGGGCAGGGTCGTTCCAATTGTTCCAGTCACTTGGCCATGGGGCGTGATCGCCACCCAGGGCCACATTGACAGCCGAAACCAAAAGGGCGACCGCCAGCAATGATGTACTCAAAATCTTCAATCTCATCGTTCTCTCCTTTGCGTTATTTGAAAACATGTATGAATTATGAAAAATAACGAAAAACAGAAACCATCGACGGGCGGTGTACAAGGCGACATCCGCCGATCCAACGATCAAGGGAAAACACCCAGCCCGAGAACGGCCGATTGCGGTAAATCGCGAAATAAGCACCCACGGCATCACCGTGCCATGTACCGCATACAACCAGGGCTAAATGCTACAATGCTGCCTCATATTGGGTCCCGCAAAACGAAATCAAGGAAAAGCCTTTCACGAAAGGCTCATCAAAAAGAATGACCCAGTGATAATGTTTTGTGAACAATCCGCAAAAATATCACAGGGCCAAAAAAACGCTGCCTCGCTGAATGTACCAAGTAAGAAGGGGTAATTTCTGCTTATCTATCCTTTACCCCCTTCCACCAAAATGTTCAACGTTTTGGTAAAAAATCACAAAAATCCGTACTGGGGCGGGGGTAGGGGGGGTGAAGATAACGTCATTGTTTAACTGTAGACAATCTATGCGGTTGCGACCATTCACGCGGGATTACAAGAGGAGTATCAAATTAAGAACCTATCCCAAAAGTCATCCTGAGCGTAGCGAAGGATCTCCGTATTTGGCAATATATTACCCATTTTAGTCATATGTCCCTTCTAGATTCTTCGCTTCGCTCAGAATGACATTATTGTTTTGGGATAGGCTCTAAGAAAATTAAGAAAGAAACAGAGATGGTTTTGTTAGAGTGCAAGTCATTTATCGAGTGAAGTCATGATACCGCTTGACTGAGTGTACAAAAGGTTATACATTGTTATAACGTCATTAATAGTCTGCTCCCATTTTCCAGCAGGTGCCAAAATGATTAAAAAATTGAGCAAACATGGCAATAGTCTGGCGTTGGTGATCGACCGTTCCATTCTGGAATTGCTCGGCATCGACGACGGTACGCCTCTTGATATATCAACCGACGGCAAAGCGCTGGTTGTTGTGCCTTCGCACAAAAAGAAACATCGCAAGCAGTTCGATGCAGCATTGGATGCCTGCAATCGGCGGTACGGAAAAGCCCTTAAACGGCTCGCGGAATAAGGGAGCTCTGCCGTGCAACCGACGTTTCTCACTCTGGAGGAGATAATCGCCATTCATAGGGATCAAATCGCCCGATATGGCGGATCGGAAGGCATCCGGGACTGGGACCTGCTTCACTCGGCTATTGCAATGCCGGCCGCAGGTTTTAGTGGGAAGTATCTACATGGAAACTTATGTGAAATGGCGGCAGCGTATTTATTCCATATTGTTCAAAATCGTCCATTTATCGACGGTAACAAACGGGTTGGTGCGGTTGCAGCCTATGTATTCCTTGCCCTAAATAAGATACAAATCACCGCCGACCAGGATGAATATGCCGACCTGGTGTTGGCGGTTGCCCGTGGCGAAACGTCCAAGACGG
>JBEKKG010000481.1:0-5990 GCA_050010835.1 Planctomycetota bacterium | reverse complement strand
CAGCCACAGAGGACACAGAGAACACAGAGAACGGCAGGATTCAGGTTTCTCGAAAATCCAGTATCCTTTCTCTGTGTTCTCTGTGTCCTCTGTGGCAAGGAGTTGTTGCAGTATTAGGGCCTACCTCATTTTCCCGACACGTCCAGGCACGCGCCTTCCTTCGTGCTGCGCACGTACAGGCGCCCGTCGCAGTAAGCGGGGGTGGACCAGCATTTCCCGGTTACCGCTTTGAACCTGGCAACTTCCTTGTAGCCGTCCGGCTTGGCTTCGACGATGACCACCTCGCCCGTGTCCGAAAGGCCCACGACTTTGTCGCCGACGAGGATGGCCTGTCCGGCGCCGAAGCCGGGCTGCTCCCACTTGACCTTGCCGGTGGCCAGTTCCACGCACTTCATCGGGCCGGTGCCCCAGGCCTTGAAGCTGAACATGCCATAGAGGCAGCCGTCCTTGCAGCACGGCGTGCTCCAATGGTTGATTGCCGCTGCGACGCCCTTATAGAGTTCGGTGGCCTTGAAGTTGTCGCCATCCTTGCTGATCTTGCAGGCGCCGCCGCCGACCCCGTAGCCCGCGGAGCAATAGACAATGTCGCCGGACACCACCGGGGATGCCGCGGTCGAGACGTTGTACCGGTACGGGAAGCGCCACAGCTCCTTTCCATCCTTGGCCGCCACCGCCACCAGGCCGCTCTGCATGAAGTAGATTACTTGTCGCACATCGAGGATCGTGGCCACCACGGGGGTCGCATGAGTGATCTTCTCACTGCCGGATTTCCAGACCAGTTCGCCGCTCTTCTTGTTGAAGGCCAGCATGGACTGGCCGGCGCCGCCTGCCGCCACGAACACCGCGTCGCCGTCCACGACCGGTGAGGCCGCGCTCTTCCAGCCGATATTCTGTCCGGCATGTGCCTTCACCAGGTCCTTGGTCCAGGCCGGTTTGCCTGTCCCGGCGTCGAGGCAATACAGGACCAGGTCCGGGGTGAAGCAATAGACCAGCCCGTCGTTGACTGTCGGGGTGGAGCGCGGCCCGTCGCCGCCGCTATTGTTGGGCGCGCCGGTGTTGCCGCTGCCGTCATATTTGCCTATGGCGAGGTCTGCGCACCACAGTTCCTTGCCTGTCGCGGCGTCCACCGCCAGGCAGCTTTCCCGCGGCGCGCCGCCCACGTTACGGACGACTTGCGTAAACGCTTTGCCGCCTGCGACGGCAAAGGAACTGAAGCCGGTCTCGGTTGGAATCTTCCAGACGGCTTTGGGCCCGGCGGCGGGCCAATTCAGGGTGTCCGCGGAACAGCCGGTCTGGTCCGGCCCGCGGTACTGCGGCCAATCGGCGGCCTGCAGCGCCGCGGACTGCAAGACGCACAGAAACGCCCAGAGCAACTGCACACACTGTCGCATCGTTCCCCTCCTCAATCGTACCGCGGGCGTCCCGCCCGCAACTGTAGCGCGGGCGTCTCGCCTGCAACTGTAGCGCGGGCGTCCCGCCTGCAACTGTAGCGCGGGCGTCTCGCCTGCAACTCTCAGGATTACACCGCTCCCACCTCGGGCAGTTTCCATTCTCCGCGAAATGCCCGCGGCTGGAGCATCTTATTGGCCTCAGCGTCGTTGACGAACTGCTCGGCTTTCGGGTCCCACTGGAGCTTGCGGCCCTGCTTCACGGCGATGAGCGCGAGCTGGCAGAGCGTGTCGGAACGCACGGCGGCTTCGATGTCGCAGATGGCGCGGGCATGGCGCTTGACGGCCTCAAGGAAATTGCGCCCGTGATGGTTGCTGATGGGCAGCTTCAGCGCCATTGTGTCGTATTTGTTCTGCGGATCGCGCAGGAACTTGTCATCGGACGCCTTGATGTCGCCACGCACGACGTGTACCCAAGCCGTTTCCCCAACGAACCGTATGCCGTGGCTGAACCCCGGAGTGCCGTCGCTGACAAAAGTCAGCGGCGCGGCGTTCGCATGTTCGAATCGCACCTTCCAGCGCAGAATGGCGTCCAGGCCGCCCTCCTTGGGGAACTCGCCTGCGCCCTCCACGCTGCCCGGCCCCGTGTCGTCAGTGCCGTTGCCCCACTGGGCAATGTCCAGATGGTGGATGCCCCAGCACGAGATCATGCCCAGCGAGAAACTGGTTATGTTCTCGTGATTGTCGCGCTTGAGTTTCTCCTCGTGGAACGGCGAGAGGGGAGCCGGTCCGACCCAGCGGTCCCAATCCACGTATTCCGGCACAGCCTGCTCCGGGAAGAGCGGGCCCTGTCTGCCGGCGGGCACGGAGACTTGGATTTCCTTGAGCTTGCCCAGCCGGCCGTTCAGCGCCAGTTCGCAGGCCCAACGGAACTTCATGTCCGAGCGCTGCTGGGTGCCGAACTGGAAGACCACCCCTTTCTTGCGCACCGCCTCGCGCACGCGCCGCGCCTCCTCGAAGGACAGGGCCATGGGCTTCTCGTGGTAGATGTGCTTGCCGTGCAGAATGGCATCCAGCGCCGGGAGGCTGTGCCAATGCACGGGCAGGGCCATCAGCACCGCGTCAATGGAAGTGTCGCCGTTCAGCTCGCGAAAGTCCGCGCAGAGCTTGACGTCCGGCTTGCCATAAGCCTTCGCGACCAGGCCGCGCGCGTTCTCAAGGTTCCTCTTGTTCACATCGCACAGGGCGGTGACGCGAACGTCATCTTGAACCAGGAAGTTCTGCATATCGAACGTGCCCTGAGCGCCCACGCCGATGACGCCCAGGGTGATCTTGTTCGAAGGCGCGGTCTTGTCCTCGCCCCCCAGCACGTGCGCGGGCACGAACCAGGGCGCGGCGCCCGCGGCAAGCATGGACTTGAGGAAGGTCCGGCGCGGCGGACGGGTGGCCAGGAATTTTGCAGGGTTCATGCGTGCACGCCCTTTCTGCTTTCACGCCTCTGAACGCCAGAAGGCCACTTTAGTTCCTTCTTCATTTGACGGAGACGCGCCTTGAGCCGCTTGCGAATCTCGGCGCTACGTTTCCTGGCCTCTCGGGGCGATTCTCCACCCTCCCAAGGGCCGGTCCAACTCCTTGCGAAAATCCAGATCGGATACGACCGCTCTTCGTATTCTTGGGCGAGCGCTTTGCAGTGCTCACGGATGGCGTCGTATTTATCTTTGCTGAAGACCATTACTGTGAACTCAGCGTGGCCGTCGAATACTGCGCTAGAGAACTCCAGCTTCGCATCCGGGTGCTCATTGCGGAGAAGCTTCTCCAGTTCTTGGAAAGTCTCTTCGACCTTGTGTTCTTTCATGGTTCCAGCTCCTCTAAGTCTAAACCAATCCGATGAATCTCTTTGCTGCATCCAGCAGGCGCTCCGCCAGATTCAAGTTGAACTCCGCGGTTGACTTCCAGGTATTGCCGCTAATCGCAACCCAAACTGTCGTTCCGTCCCGCCGTGAGAAATCATAGGGCGAGTAATCCGCGACACTTCGATTGTCGCGCGCCCTGGAGATTTCCGTAATAGTGTTTTCGTTCAGGCCGCATTTCTTCCTGAACTGCTCGTCTTTTAGCAGTTTCTTAAGTTCTTGAATGGCCTCTTCATGCCCGTCGGCCTCGCAGTGGTTCTGGCTCAAAACCATCACCCGAATCGAATGATGAATTGCATAATAAGCGCGGTTGACCACAGCGCGATAATGGGCATTCGTCGGGGTGGCGTTAAAGAACAAATCGTCCGCAAGCACAAAGTTTTCAGTTGCCATCTTTAATCGGTCATGCAGTACAACCGCGATTGCTTGGTGAAACTGCTTGCGGACCTCAAGTTCCGGAAAGGCATCCCCGTGTTCATAGAGTGCGTTCTTCTCAGCGTTAGACAAACGCGCTATGTAGACCAGCGGCTTCTCAGCCTCACTTACCGTAACCGCCATCTATCCACCTCCTTATGAATTGTCCAACAGACTTGGCCCAAACGCAAGAGCGGACTTTGCCGCTTGCTTACGCGCGCGGCTCGGAGACTGAACCGTTACCTATCCCAGCGTGAACTTGGGCAGCTTCACGATGGCCCCGCCCTTGAGCGCCGACTGGTGCGCACACAGGCCCACGCACGTCCAATTGGCCGCTCGCCGCGCGTTCGGGAAGGGGTCGCGGCCTTCAAGCAGCGCGCTCACGAACTCGTGCGCCAGGTGGGGGTGCGAGCCGCCGTGGCCCGCGCCCTGCGTGAAGCTGAGGTGCGTCTGCTTCGCCAGATCGTAGACGCCCTTGGTGGTGAACTGCCGGAGCGGCTCCGGCAGCCGCGCGGCGAAGTCGGGCGCCGTTATCTTCTGTGGGATCTCCGGCTCGGGCAGCTTGGCGGTGTGCAGCACGTGCGGCTCGTGTTCGACCAGCGTCCACTCGAACGATTTCTTCGAGCCGTACACGTCTATGCTCTCGCGGTACTGCCGGGCCACGTCAAAGAGCGAGCGGTAAATGCGCGCTGTCAGGTCGGAGTCCTTGAACTTGACGTGCGCGGTTTCCACGGCGTAGGGCGAACCGTATTTCTCGATGAGTTCCTTGCGGATCGTGCCGGACCCGAAGCACGAAACGTATTCCGCCGCCGCGTTGGTGAGCGCCAGCATGGGGCCGACGCAGTGCGTGGCATACCACATCGGCGGCAGGCCGGGCCAGTAGTTGGGCCAGCCGTCCATGTCCTGCTGGTGGCTGGCCTGCAGGAACTGGATTTTGCCGAGTTCGCCCTTGTCGTAGAGTTCCTTGATGTAGAGGAACTCACGGGCGTAAACGACTGTCTCCATCATCATGTACTTCAGGCCGGTGCGCTTCGCCAGGGCCACGATCTTCCGGCAGTCCGCGATGCTGGTGGCCATAGGCACCGTGCAGGCCACGTGCTTGCCGGCCCGGAGCGCCGCCAGGGACATCGGAGCGTGGTCGGGGATGGGCGAGTTGATGTGCACGGCGTCCACGAGCGGGTCTTTGAGCAGTTCCTTGAAGTCCGTGTAGCGCTTCTCCACGCCGAACGCGTCGCCGATGGCGTCCAGCTTCTCCCTGGTGCGCTGGCAGATTGCGTACATGCAGGCGTTGGGATGGCGCTGGTAGAGCGGGATGAATTCCGCGCCGAATCCCAAACCGACGATGGCGATGTTGATTTTCTTCTGTTCCATGTCCAGGCTCCTCAAAGGTCGTGTCAGGGTGTGCCTCGGAGAAGCTACGCCGAAGGTTTCAAGTTTCAAGTTCCGTAACCGTTCAGTCTCCGAGCCGCGCGCGTAAGCAAGCGGCAATGTCCGCTTCCTGACGGTTGCGGCTCGGACTGAACGGCTACCAAGTTCCAAGTTCTCTGTGTCCTCTGTATTGGGTGCATGACCGTAACTGCAGGACGCGCCACAAGTCCCACTCCCCTTGCGGGAGAGGGCGGACGGCCCTCCCCCCACCCACTCCCGCAGGGGGAGGGGGAATAACGGCCCGCCCAATGCGACCTGCACCGCTTTGAGGTGCGCGTACCACTTTTCCTTGGTGTCGAGCCTGTCAGGTTGAGGCAAGTTCCTTGTGGCCAAGATGTTATGTGAGACGCACCAGTACGGAAGGCAGTCATCTTTTGAAACGTTCTGTCGCATGATTGATTGGTTTCTGCACAGAGTTTGCAGGCCTTTTGCATAAAGTCTGAGGAGCTTTACCAAGGGAGTGGCTTCAACTGGCACATCCTTGGCACGCACGGCTTGAGGGGCTTCGGCGAGGGCCTTATCCAGGTTTCTGCGTGTCCCGTTCTTGTAAACCATTACAAATTGGGCGAAATGGGGCGCGCATATCTCGTTTATAGTGCGTGAGAAGCGCGTGATTACCGCGTGATTCGCGCGTGGTTTGCGCGTGGTCTGCGCGTTGTCAGCGCGTGATGTGCGCGTGGTTCTTGGCGCTCTGCCGGGGGGGAGCGCAGCGCACAAACCCTTCCCTGAACGCTCCCTTATATACCGCGCGCGGGTGAATTCCCCGGTTTCTTGTGCCACGGATGTGGCCGCGCCGGCTGTTTGGCGCGGCCTCATCCGTGCCAGCCGCGGGTAGCACGGATAAGCCGCC
>JBEKKG010000480.1:0-5996 GCA_050010835.1 Planctomycetota bacterium | reverse complement strand
CAAGTAGAGGAGCGGCTGAGGTTCCTTCTCGACTTGTAGACAGGGACAAGGGACATTCATCATTTGGAGAATCCCCAGGTGGGTAGGGACATGCACGAGACCCCCTTGACGCGCGCCGGTGGCGCGTCAGGCTGCCGCCAGGGGCCGAAATGGGCAAGCGCCGCGCATGGCGCGGAGGCTGCTGGAGGCGGCGCGGATGCTGCGCAGATAGAGTTTGGGGCAGGTCCACGAGACCCACTACCGTGACGTAGGTTCAACGTGGAGGGCCTTTCCGACCACAGACGAATTGCCGCTCCACGGCTGAAGTTCTTCCTTGGAGGAGCTATGCGTTTCGGGTTGGGAACAGCAATCATGATGATGCTCGCTGCCAGCATTTGCTTGGGTGGTAGCGCTATGGGGCACCGCCGCCCCTTGCACGCCACGTACGGTAGCAACCCCTCCGATGGCATTGTGGATTATGGATGGCCGCTGGAGTTTGCAGTTACAAATACTTTGGAAGGCAAGACGAGGACAGGGTTCGATTATGAAGCGTTGATCGGCGATATTGCCGTGGCTGTCTTCATCACCGTGATGACAGGGATCTCATGCGAATGGTGGCTGAGGCGGCGGTTTCTCTCGGCTCGTTCTTCTTTGGCTGCTCTTGCCACTGGCCTGATTCTGTTTGCTGTAAGCTTCTGCATTTGTACGCATGTCTGGGAAGGGCCCAATGTTCAGGTTGATCGGACCGATCACGGAATTCCTCTGACGAATTATGAGGAGTACTTTCGCGGATGCCGTGAGTTTCACTTCATGGGCGTGAGTGGCAATCTGGCTTTCTGGTGCATCGCAGCACTTGCCCTCTGGGCAGGGGCGTCGGCCGTGTTGCGTCGTTTCAGGCAATCCAACGGGCATTGACGCATCCTTGCCGTAGCACCACATTCCCCCTGCCACCAGCCCGTTGTGGCATTCAGGCCTTGTGGACGGGCTTGCCGTTGGCGGGCGGCTGGTTTCATCCTCTTGCCCGCCTGCGCCTTCGAGAATAGAATAGACAGACCTTAGCAGTTCCAGGAGAGGGTTAGCGATGCAATGGTCTATCCGTTCTATTCTGTTGCTCCTCCTGCGGAAACAGGGCAGATGTGATTGAAGCGAACGTGGGTGATGAAGGCGGCATGACATGAGCGATAACGTCCTGGCTCTGCCGGGGGATTCCGGCCAGTTCCTGTTCTACCAGACGGATGACGGAGAGACCCGCGTTGAGGTCCGCCTTCTGCGCGAGACAGTGTGGCTTTCGCTTAACCAGATGGCCGACCTGTTCCAGCGCGATAAGTCCGTGATCTCAAAGCACATAAGCAACGCCTTCGAGGAGGCGGAACTGCGCCCGGAGGCAACTGTTGCAAAATTTGCAACAGTTCAAAGCGAAGGCACCCGGCAGGTTACCCGCGAGATCGAATACTACAACCTGGACGTGATCATTTCCGTCGGCTATCGCGTGAAGTCGCTGCGCGGCACCCAGTTCCGCATCTGGGCCACGCAACGGTTGCGCGAGTACATCGTCAAAGGCTTCACGATGGATGACGAGCGCCTTAAGCGTTCCGGCGGAGGCGGCTATTTCGATGAACTGCTGGCTCGCATCCGGGACATCCGCTCCTCGGAGAAAGTCTTCTGGCGAAAGGTTCTCGACATCTACGCCACCAGTCTCGACTACGACCCGAATAGCGCTATGTCCCAGCGGTTCTTTGCTACTGTCCAGAACAAAATGCACTGGGCCGCGCACGGCCACACGGCGGCGGAGATCATTGCCGCGCGTGCCGATGCAGCGAAACCCAATATGGGACTCACCTCCTGGCTTGGCCCCAAGCCGCGCAAAGCAGACGCGGGCGTGGCCAAGAATTATCTGTCGAAAGACGAGGTCGAGGCCCTGAACCTGATCGTCTCGTTCTATCTGGATTTTGCCGAGCTTCAGGCGCGTGGCCGGCGGCCCATGCACATGCGCGACTGGATCTCAAAGCTGGACGATTTCCTCCGTCTCAGCGAACGGCAGATACTGACGCACGCGGGGAACATTTCCCACGGGGCGGCGCAGGCCAAGGCTGCAGCGGAGTACGAGAAGTTCCGCGCCCTGCAAGCGTCCCAACCCAGCCCAGTAGAAAAGCACTTCGACGAGGCTCTCCAAAAGCTCAAGCAGTTGGAACACCGCCCGCCAGCGCCGGAAAAGCCGGAAACGGATTCGGCGCCGCCCCCGGAACCCAAAAAGAAAGGTCGCCGGGCCAAGCCAGGTGCGTGAGTAAACGGGACGGACCACCACTTGAGTCACCTTCGATCATTGGAACAGGTCTCCGCGGCCCATTTGCCTTTGCTGCGGTGTTCCGGGCGGCGGGCTTGCGTTACATACGGCGGTCGCCCCAGTCGCCGACATCCGCCTTGCTGGCCAGCAGGGCGGTGGGGACGGCGGGCTTGACGGTCCCGTTGGGGTTGAGGCGTTCCTTGAGGAGGGCGATTCTCCGCGCCAGCGCCAGCTTGTTCTGGCCGGGCTGGGCGAGCAGTGCCCGCAGTTCGTTCAGCCGGCATTCTATCTGTGCTGGCCGATCCAGTTCCTCGTCCCGCATCACCCTCACTTTCGGCTTCGTCATCGTCATGGCCTCCTTCCTCCCGATTTCCGTGCGTGGCCCTTGGCCTCGAAGTCCTCGACGCTCTCCCGCAGCAGGGCGATGGCCGCTTTTCCGTCCAACTCCTCGCCTGCCACCTCGTTCGCCAGCACGCATTTCCTCATGGCGCTCTCGCCATGGCTTACCCCTCGCGCGGCGGCTTGGGCAGTGGCAAGGTCGGGTCGTCCGTCATGCCTGGGGCCTCCACAGGAAATGCTTTCTGGCAGGACTATACCGGCCGCGGGCGAGGGAGGCAACCAGCGGAATCTGGTGCCCCTTGGATCGCCCCAACGTGTGGCAAAGGCAGAATCCTTGACGGCAGGACTTCGCCCATTTCTAAGGTTCCACGTAAAGGACAAAATCGTGGTCCGACGTACCGAGATCCAAGGAGCCGCCTGTTTTGACCGGTACGACACGTGCTTCGGTGGTGTCCAGATCCCAGACGGTGGCTTTATGCAGTTCCGGCAGCGGCAGACTGACGGAGAGCGGCGCGGGTTTGCGCTGTCGCAGCAGAAGATGCAATGAGGGCTTGCCCGGCCGCTTGATCTCCTGCTCGATTGGGGAGGCCATGTTGCGGATGTACACCAGGGCCTCTTGCGCGTCAGCGCGGACCAATGGGCACAACTGCCAGCCGGGCGGAATGGCGAACTGGCCCGCCGTGCTGTTCGCTGGCGAGAATTCGTGCAGCTTGGAAACGAACGCATACGGGGCAGGATCGAACGTGAAATCGAATGCTTGCCCCTTGCTCAGGTAATGCTGCGCATAGCGGCACATCATCGTATGAGCCGCGACGCCCTCGGGCGTCCGGTAGTACTTGTCGTCTTCGAGAGAATGAGCGACTTCGACCGCAATGGCGGGCCGCTGGCGTTGAAAGCGTGTCCAATCTATGCGGCCGGCGATGGTCTGGGCCAGCTTGAACTCCGAGAACTCGCTGAGCCGCGCGTTCCAGAAGAAACAGCCGGGGTTGCCGTTGGCCAGCGAGAACCAGATGATGTCGCGCATGGTGTAGCGCCGCAGCAAGGCGTCCACGCCCAAGCTGAATTCGTCGCCGGATGACTCGCCCAGGAATGCCGGCTTGCCCATGCGGCCGTAGCGCGTCAGCACGTCAATCACGGCGCCGTAGTCGGCGTTGAGGGCAAGGGTGCTCCTGGCCTCCGCCGGATACAGGTGGTACGTATAGAAATCAATTGAGGTCTTCTCTTTCCACCAGGCAGGGTCGGCGGTATGGATTCCGCCTCCGCCGTGGCTGACGCAAATGGGTGTTTGACTATCCACGGAACGGATAACTTCCAGGGCGTGATTGGCCCATGTTCCGGGACAGTTGACCATCTCGTTTTCCAACTCATACGCGAAAACAGACGGTATGTCCTTCAGGAGGCCCACCACCTCGCGCGCGTACATGTCCTGGCAGGCGATGGCGTCGGGATCGCTGTACTTTTCTCCGGCAACGAGATCGCGGTCGCGGATGAACTTGCGCTGGCAGGCGGGCAGCGCATCCAGGTCTTCGCCTGCGAATTTCGGGATGCTGTACAGATCCAGCGGAATCCGGTTCACGTAGACGGGCTTGTCGTAGTCTTCATGCAGAACCAGCAGGAACTTGAAGCCGAACGGCCGCGCCAGATCGAGATAGTGGAGGAACTCCGCGAAAAGATCCAGATTCGCCCGCCCGCCCAGATCCATCGGTTCCAGGTACTTGGGGCGGTGCGTACGGAGCATGAAGCGCTGAGCGTTGACGCCATTCTCCTTCAGCAGTTTCAGCCAGGCAACGGTCTGTTCGTCGGTCGCGTCGGTGAACGATAGCCTGCGATCCCATTCGCCGTCCGGCGTGGGGACTTGGACCCAGTTCGCGTAAAACCCGCCCAGCGGCAGCCACGGTTTTCCTCCAACAGCAAAATAATTGTTAGGCAACAGCTTCACCTGCTCCGGACGAGGGCCGTCCGGCATTACGCAGATGTACGCCGACTGTCCGGCGGTTCCCTGATCGTCCCGAACGCGGATGCGGTCCGCCCAGCACTTCTTGGGATTGCCTGTGAATTCCGCCGGCGCGCCGCCATCGGCTGCCGTCTGTTCCCCCGTGGACTTCAACGCGCCGCCGCTGGTCTCCCAGACCAGTTTGCGCCCGCCGCCAGGCAGCGGATTGCCGAACTCATCGGCCAGTTGAGCGCGGACGGCGAGAGGCGGATCCTGCGGACGCAGGACGCGCGTGCGCTCCGGAGTCACCACGTAATGGTGAACCGGCTTGGGCCGCGTAGTGACTTCCAGAACGGCAACCGGAGCCGTCGAAAACTCCGCGCGAGTTTCGATTACGTCGGCGGCGGTTCCCGCCCGGCGCGAAGCCCGGTAACAGAACGTGGCCAGCCCTGCGGCGTTGGTCAGAGCGCGGCGTTGGCGCGGATCGAGTTTGAGGGAGGAAGACGCTTTGTCGCCATCCAGTTCGCCCAGACAGCCCTTGCGCAGCTCGATGCGGATCGGCACTCCGGCGAGCGGTTGGCCTTGCGCATCGGCCGCCAGGACGCTCAGGTTCTGTTCGGAACCGGCCAGGGGGCAAGTCTCCGGCAGATTGACCTGTAACCGGGCCGGGGAAGCGCCGCCGCTGTTTCGCATTTCCAGAGGCTGGCGTGCCGCCATGTTCAGATTCGTCAACCTGATCCGCTCGAAGTCAACGTGTGCCTGCATGCCCTTGGGCGGGTCTATGCGGAACGCTGTCAGCACGCCTTTCCAGCCGGCGTCGCGCCGCAAATCGGCGCGCACGACCTGCCAGTCCTTGCCGTTGACGCGGAACACATGATGAACCAGATCGGCACTGTTCTCCGGGCGGCCGTACAGTTGCCACTCGGCGCTGGGCACGCTTTGGCGCACCCAGCCATACAAGTAGGCATTCGCGCTCTTGGAAGTGCCCAGGTGCATGCGGCCGGCGGTGGTTTTCACCATCAAAACTGATGCTCTTGGCCCCCTTTCCAAGGCTCACAAACCCAGCTTCTCCACCGCCGCCTTGGTCCGGTCGTTATCGTAGCCGACCCGCTCGGATTCGCGGTGTCAAGGCCTTGAGGTGAGGGAGCGGGGGTGGATTGCCTCCTGGTAGGAGGCCTTGCCAAAGGCCGGGGATGGGTGCAATACAAAGACGTATGGCAAACATTGTGACACTGCGCCTGCCGCCCGCGAAGCTCGCGAGGGTGGATCGGCGGGCGGCGGAGCTGGGCCGTGACCGGTCCGGGTACCTCCTGGCGTTGATTGATCGGGACCTGGAGCAACACGCGGAACAAGTCCGCCACAAGTTCGCATCTGAGGACCTGATTGGGGCGTTTAACACGGGCCAAGGCGGAGCGGACAATGCCACGGTGCGCCGTTTGGTTCGCTTGCGAATACCGCCGT
>JBEKKG010000479.1:0-6016 GCA_050010835.1 Planctomycetota bacterium | reverse complement strand
AGAAAGATCTGGGAACCTTCCTTGGGGCGCACCGTGCGCAGTTCCAGCGTCCGGCCGGGCCACTTCAGGCTGATAGCGTAAACGTACTTGTTGTCCTTGGCTCGCGTGAAGCGTACGTGGTCGCCTTCTCTCCAGTAGTCGCCGGGACGAGGCCGGGTCGCGTAGATGGCTTCCCCGTTCGTTCTTAGCCAGGCGCCGGCGTATTCCAGGTTCTCCACAGCCGCAGGATGCCAGTTGCCTTTGGCATCCGGGCCGATACCGACCATGAAGTCCCCTCCTTTGGCCACGGTGTCCACGAGGTTCTGCACGATCCAGGGCCCGCCTTTGTGGTTCTTGGCTTCCGGTTCGTAGGAGAAGCTGCGGCCCAGAGGGTAGATGACCATCCACGGCATGTCCGTGTTGGCCTTGGAACCGGGCACGAAGCCTTCAGGCGTGTAGTAGTCGCCATAATTGCCCACGCCGCGCGCGCGGAACATCACGCCGGGTTGGATGGCGCGCAGCAGCTTCATCGTCTCGCGCAGTTCCGGCCAGGCAGTTTCGTCAAACCACATGTCAAGACAAATCATATCCAGCTTGCCGTAGTTGCTGAGCAGCTCGACAAGTTGCTGCCGGTGGCGCTGCACGAAGTGCTGCCATTGCGCCGGCTCCTTCTGCTTGTCCACGCGGCTGGTCAAAGGGTGGCCGGCAAAGGGCCTGAAGTCGGCGTCGTACCAGTCGGGGTGCGAGAAATAGAGGTCAATCTTGATGCCGCGGGCGTGGGCGGCGTCGCAGAGTTCCTTGACGATATCGCGCTTGAAGGGCCCTTCCATGATGCTGAAGGCCAGATCACAGTCCTCGATTTTCGGGCCGCCGGGCGCGGTGTAGTTGATGCGCCGTGCGACGCGCGTCTGGGTGTCGAACATCGAGAAACCTTCGTGGTGTTTGCTGGTGAACGCGAAGCACTTTAGCCCCACGCGCTGGAACAAGTCCATCCATTTGCCGGCGTCAAAATCGCTTGGGTTGAAAGTCTGGGCCAGCGCCATGTACTCCATCTTCTTCTCGTTGGACATCTTCAGATACGGCCAGGATTCGCCCGGCTGGCTCCACACCGAGTAAAGCCCCCAGTGGATGCGCACGCCATACTTCATGTCACGAAAGGCTTCGCGGGCTGCTTCAGGCGCCTGCTGATATTCGGGGACCGGTTCGTGCTCCACGTAGCCCTGCACCGCCGTCCAGTGGCTATCTTGGAGCGGCAGGGTGGCCAGTTTGTAATCCGGCGCCAGTTGGCGCTTATCGGCGGCGAACCGGAAGGCCTGCCCGCCAATAATCTGGTCGCTGGTGATGCTCGGGCACCAGTGCTCCTCGATATGCCAGATGACAAAATCCGTGCCGCTGAAATGGTCCACCCAGGGTTTGCGCCCGGGATTGTACATGGTGTCGGTCATGTCGCGCACCAGGGCGACGTGCTGCCCTTGCAGGACCATCTGGCGAATCGAGAACGGCCGCCCCAGGACGCACATGTTGAGGTGCACGCCCATGACCAGCACGTGGGTGATGCCGCGCTGCTTCATCAGGTAGAACGCCTCAGCGCTGTCCGTGATGGCATCGCCGTCCTGGATCTCGAGCGTTTCGATCTGTCTGCGCCAGGGGTTGCCCTGTGCGCACTTCGGCTCGCACGGGCAACCGCCATCGCTGTCGTCAATCGGCAGGCGGCCTTCGCGGGCAGGCTGGAGCGCCACCCAACCCGCAAGCGGCGGGTGGGTCTCGATCTTGGGCGCGCTCTGAGCGAGCAGCCGGCCAGGATGATCCTTATAGAACTTGAGCGTGTCGCTGGGCGCGTGGATGATGAGCACGCCGCGCCGGCGCAGTTCTGCAATGAGCTGGTTCATGCGCGGCGCCAGTTCCGCCACGCGCGCCGTGGCCGCTTTGCACCAGTGCTGGTCCCACATGTCGCAAACGACAGCGGCAGTCTTCCTGGGGTCCCACTGCTCAGTCCGGAAGGCGGCGTTCCACTCGCCGCTGCCAGGCTGGTTTTCCACGCGGCTGCGGAGGTCAAGGTTGAGCATCTGGTTCTCCGGAGTTGGGGTCTCGGCGGCAGCTACTTCAGCCAGCAGAACGCAACCGGCCGCCAGAAGGAAGGTAAGCATCCGCGGTGTCAGCATGGCTTTCCTCAGGGCGTTGGGACGAAGGCCATCGGGGCTTCACACTGTCTTCATACCCCGGTGAGTTGAGCATTGACAGTGAAAGCTTCTGTGATAGAGCGTCCCTCGAAGGAGGCAGCTATGGTGGGAGAGCAGATGCGGGAACTGAAGCGCGCGCGGCCTTTCCGGCCCTTCGTAGTGTTGCTGGACGATGGCCGCAGGATCCCAGTCACCAATCCCGAGTGGATTCTGGTGACAGACGATGGAAGCAGGGCGGCTGTCTTTCAGAAGGATGACTCACTCGATATGTTTCAAACGCGCCTGGTCAAAGAGATTAAAGTGCGCGGCCCCAAACGCAGAGAGAGGGCAAGAAACACATGACTTCAGAGCGCGTGCGGGAGTTGCTCAGGGTGCGGCCCTTTGAGCCTTTTTGTGTTCATCTGGCAGATGGCCGTTCCGTTACAGTGAAACACCCGGAGGCCATGGTCCTGTCTGCCAGCGGCCGCACGGCTGTAGTGTTGCGTGAAGCCGGTGCCACCAGTGTCATTGATCTGCTTCTTGTTACGGAACTTGAACCGTTGCCGCAGGACGCAGCGCGGGACAAGCGCCCGGCTTAGGCCGAATCAGGCGTGCTGGACGCAGAGGCGTCCTTGTGCAAACCAATCAACTTGCTGCCCACATGACCCCCTACCAGCGCCGCTTCTTCTCCCTCGCCATCTTCGCCTTCAGCTTCATCTTCTTTTACGAAGCGCGCGGGCAGCGGCTGTTGGGCGGCGGCAAGGTGGAGGGCGATGTGCTGATCACGGGGGGCTATGAACAGTATTGGCAGCATGCGGCCATTGGCTGCTTCGTTCTTTTCCTGGGCACGGTCCTGATCGTGCTGTTCCACAAGGCCAACAAGCGGCCAGCACCCACGCGGTTGGAGTTGGCCGCGTACGCGCTGGGGCTGGGAGTGCTCATCGGGACGGCGGTAACGAGCTGGCTGCGGTGCGGTTAGAAATGAAACCGCAGATGAACGCAGATTCACGCAGACAGGAACTGCTCAAAATCTGCGTTCATCCGCGTTCATCTGCGGTTCCAAACAACGCCTGAATCTACTTTGCGGACTCCTTGGGCAAGTCCGCCAGTTTCTTCACGGCCTGCATTTCGTCCAAACCCTTGCAGGCAAACTTCATGACCACTTCCGTATCGGCTGCACCTTTGAAACCGCTTGGAACTCCCCAGGAGCTCGCACACAGGCCGCCTCACCCATACTCCATGTCGGCCACCTTCTCTTCCTTGCCTGCGGAGCGGACGTAACAGGCCAGCGTGCTCTTGCCGTTCGAGCCATAGTTGTTCGCGCGGTATTTTTCGCCGCCGGCGCCGACGAGGACCGCATCGGTGACGTTCACTTTGTCATCGCCCGCCGCGGACCTGGCGGCTGTGAATTCCAGCCGGAAGGGCGGGCCAAAAGCCAGGCTGTTCTGCCCCTCCTTTATCTGAATGGACGCGTCTTTATTGCCGTCGCAGTAGAAGTACACGGGGGGCTGCGCGCGTCCTTCCGTGGTGGCGCTCTCACCGAACTGCGCCATTGCCGATTCCACACGATAAGCGCCCGGCAGCAAAAGGGCTTCCGTTCCCTTGGCGGCATTGGCCACAAAAAGGCCTTCGGCCTGGCCCAACTGGATGTCTGTGCGCCAACCTTCCTTTGGGTTCAGGTTCAGCGTGGCAGTGGGCCCGGTGTAGGGCAGGAGCTTCACAGCTTCGCCGCCATTGACGATCTGAAGTTCCTTTATCTTGCCGTCCATTACGACGTACTTGGTGACGGCCCTGAGACTGCCTTCGGCGCCGATTTGCAGCATGTCGCCGGCGTCGCCGAACTGTCCGTTCAGATTCGAGTCGTAGAGGCGCAGCGTGGTCTGGCCGGCCTGGGCCTCCAGATGGAGTTGGCCCATGGCCCAAACAGCATGGTTGCCCTCGCCGGAAGAAGACGAGAGGCGCGCAGGGTTCAAGGCCAAGGGATATTCAAACGGCTTGCCGGCCAGCTTGACCGGAATCTTCGCCGTGGGCTGGTTGTCCGCGCTCTTGCCGGTGACCTCCTCGAACTTCCCGTCATCCACGCAACTGAAGAGGACCTTCTCGCCGTCCATCTTGAAACGGACTTTGCCGGATGCGGTGGCAAAGGGCAGTTCCCCTTCGCCATTCTTGTCCAGGCGCACGAACTGGTATTGGCGGCCGGGGCCGCGGCCCGTCTGCACTACCGGCTTCAGCGGGTAGACAGGATCGTCTTGCGCTGCCAGCGAGGCCGCAACGAAAAGCAGCCCGCAGCAAAGGGTTCTTGACATCGTCATGGCCAGCCCTCCTAACCCGCATTATTCACCGCAGAGACGCAGAGAGCGCAGAGAACAGCAGGAAGAATGAACAGCATGATTCTCGAAATTCTTTCTTCACTCTGCGTACGCTGCGTACTCTGCGCCTCTGCGGTGAGTTTTCCGGGCTAAGGAGCCCGGTTCAAGGCCTGGACCGGCTTCGCAGACCTTGCGGACCTCTTGGGCAGGTCCGCCAGTTTCTTCGCCGCCTGCATTTCATCCAAACCGTTGCAAGCAAACTTGATGACCACCTCCGTATCGGCTGCGCCTTTGAAATCGTTTGGAACTCCCCAGGAGCTCGCACATAGGCCGCCTCACCCATAGCTCAGGTCGGCGACCTTCTCCTGCCTGCCGGAGGAAGAACGGACGAAACAGGCCAGCGTGCTCTTGCCGTTCGAACCATAGTTGTTCGCGCGGTATTTTTCACCGCCGGCGCCGACAAGGACCACGTCGGTGACGTTCACCGTGCCATCGTCCGCTGCGGACCTGGAGGCTGTGAACTCCAGCCGGAAGGGCGGGCCAAAAGCCAGGCTGTTCTGCCCCTCCTTTATCTGAATGGACACGTCTCTGTTGCTGGCGCTGCTGAAAGACAGAGGGGCCGGAGTACGTGTGGTGCTCTCACCGAACTGTGCACTCGCCCGTTCCACCCGGTAAGCGCCCGGCAGCAAGAGGGCCTCAGTTCCCTTGGCGGCATTGGCCACGAAGAGGCCCTGCACCTCGCCCATCTGGACCTCTGTGCCCCAACCCTCTTTCGTGTTCAGCTTCAGCGTGGCTGTGGGCCCGGTGTAGGACAGGAGCCTTACAGCTTCGCCGCCATTGACGATCTGAAGTTCCTTTATCTGGCCGTCTATGGCGACATACTTGGTGAGGGCCCTGACTTTGCCTTCGGCGCCGATTTGCAACATGTCGCCAGTGTCGCCAAACTGTCCGTTCAGATTTGAGTCATAGAGGCACACCGTGGTTTGGCCTGCCTGGGCTTCCAGATGGAGTTGGCCCATGGCGTAAACAGCCTGGTTTCGCTCACCAGCAGACACGAAATGCACAGGGGACAAAAGCAGGGGATATTCAAACGGACGGCCGGCCAGTTTGACCGGGATCTTCACAGTTGGCTGGTTGTGATCGCCTTCGCTGCAGGCCATCTCGAACCTCCCGTCGTTCTTGTAGCTCAGGAGGATCTTCTCACCTTCTATCTTGAAACGGACTTTGCCGGATGCGGTGGCAAAGGACATTTCTCCTTCGCCATTCTTATCCAGGGACACGAGATGGCTTTGGTGCCCGGCACCGCGGCGGCCGGTCTCCACCACCGGCTTCAGTGGGTAGACGGAGTCTTCCGCGGCAAGGAAGCCCGCAACCCAGAACAACCCGGTACAGACAGCCCATGATGCTTTCATGGCCACTCCTCCAGGAAATTGGGATTACTTCTCTTTTGTGAAGAGCGTGGCGTGCACGGCCTTCATGGCTTCGGCGAACTTGGTGTCGCCGTACCTCTGCAGGTAGCCGGTCATTATCGGCTTGACCTTCTTGTCGTAGGCCGCCTCACTGTTGACC
>JBEKKG010000478.1:0-6020 GCA_050010835.1 Planctomycetota bacterium | reverse complement strand
GCCAGCCCGCTCTTGGTCCCCAGGATCACGTGGTCCTTGCCGCCGGTCACCGCCACGTCGATCAGCGTGTCGCCCTCGTCCAAACCAATGGCGATGATCCCGCTGGGACGAATATTGGAGTAGGCGCTCAGCGCCGTCTTCTTCACCGTCCCTTTGGCCGTCGCGAACAGCAGGAATTGCTCGCCGCTGGAAAAATCCTTCACCGCCAGAACGTGGGTGAGTTTCTCCCCCCCGTGAAATTCCAGCAGATTGGCCACCGCCCGGCCCTGGCTGATTCGGCTCATTTCCGGCACGTCGTACACGCGGCGCTGCAGCACCCGCCCCTGGTTGCTGAAAAACAGCAAATAATCGTGCGTGTTGGCCACGAACAGGTGCTCGACAAAATCCCCTTCCCTGGACTCGGTCCCGCGCACACCCCGACCGCCCCGACCCTGCGATCGGTACGTGTCCACCGGCAATCGCTTGATGTACCCCTCGTGGCTGACGGTCACCACCACGTCCTCGCGGGCAATCAGTTTCTCCATGTTGAAATCGCTGACGCCGCCCTCGATCTTCGTCGGCCGTTCATCCCCGTACTTGTCCTTGATCTCGTACACGTCCTCCCGAATGATGTCGAGCACCCGCCCCTCGTCGCGCAGGATGGCCTCGTACTCATCCTGGGCTTCGGAGTAGTGGTTCACCTCGCTGAGGATGTTCGCGTGATTCAGCCGCGCAGCGCAGTCTTGAGGGTCCAGCGTGAGGACTTCCTGGTACAGCTTCAGTGCTTCGTCTTTGTCCTCGGGCTTGTCGCTGGACTGGAGGATGGCCGCGAGCTGGTGGCGCGTTTCGAGGTCCTGGTTCTTGATCTTGATAACTTCGCGGAGCGCTTGCCGCGCCAGCTCATTTTCGTTGCGCTTGGTCCGCAGGGCCGCCACCTGCTTCCAGGCGTCCGCGTCGCCGGCCCTGCCGACGGACTCGAACTTCGCCAGCGCCGCGTCCTCGGCGCCGATTCTCTTGTAGGCCGCGGCCAGCCGGCTCTGTGCTTCCAGGTCGCCGGGTTTCAGGCCGAGCACGCGCTGCCAGCAGAAGATCGAGCGCAGGGACTGCTCCTGGTCATCGTAAAGCCGTCCCGCCTCGCGCAGGGCCTCGCTGTTGGCCGGCGCTTTTTCGATGATGCTTTCATAGAGGCCGGCGGCCACGCCCGGCTTGCCGAGGTTCTTTTGCAGGTCCGCCAACTGCATGCCGGAATCCAGGTCGCCGGGTTTCAGCGCGGCGATGGCTTCATACTCATGCATCGCCTCATCGCGCCGCCCCAGGTCGCGCAGCGCGCCTGCCAGCAGCCGCAGGGCCTCCTCGTCGAGGGGCCGCGTGGCCAGGTAGGCGCGCAACGCCGGGACGGCTTCTTCGCGGCGGTTCAGGCCCAGCAGCACCTTGGCCAGGTTGAGTTGGGCCACGGTCAGTTTCGGATCCAGCGCCAGCGCCTGCTTGTACCTGTCCACCGCGTCTTCGAAGCGCTGCTGGCCGGCCAGGATGGTGGCCAGATTCTGGTGCGCCTGGGCATCGCGGGGGTTGTTTTCCAGGGTCTGGCGGATGTACTTCTCCGCCTCAGCGAAGTTGTGCGACTGCAAGTACATCTCGCCCAGCCGCCGCAGCACTTCCGCGTCGCGCGGGTTCTTCTCCAGCACCTGCTTGAACTGCAGCACGGCCCGGCTCTGGAAGCCGGGCACTTCGGAGAAGAGGATGCCCATGCGCCGGCGCGTGGCCAGGTCCTCAGGCACGCGGTTGACGATCTCCTGGTAAGCCAGCGCGGCCTGGCGGCCGAGGCCGGCGTTGTCATAGGCGCGGGCGAGTTGCCGGCGATAGCGCAAGTCGTCGGGATCAATGCGCACCAGGCGTTCGTAGATGGCGACCACGCGCGAGAGGTCGCGTTGCTGCTCGGCATGGCGCGCGGCCTCTTCCTGGAGTTCGCGGTCCGAGTGGTCCAGTTCAGCGGCTTCGAGCCGGGTCTTGGCGGCGAGCTGGGCCTGGCCGCTGTTCTGGTACAGTCTGGCCATGCGCTTGGGGATCTCGGCCATCTCAGGGAACTGGGTGCGCAAGAGTTGCAGCGTGGCCAGAGCGCCGCCGCTGTCGCCGGCGGATTCCTGGAGGCGCGCTTTGAGAATCTGCACATCGGCCCGGCCCGGCACGGCACTCTCGGCTTGCAGCAGCACTGTCAGCGCTTCATGGATCTGGCCTTGCGCCTTGAGACACAGGGCCAGGTCGTAGGCCGCCTCGGCGTGCCAGGTCTGCGGCTCTTCCTCCTCCACCTCGCCGGTCAGGAGTATTTTGTCAATGATGCTGCTGCCGCGGCTCAGCTTGGCGTGGCTGGGAATGTCGAACTTGGGTGCGGTGTTCAAGGCGGTGCGGCAGATGCCCGCGGCCTCGGCGTAACGCCGCAGACTGTAGAACAAACGCGCCTTCTCCAGGTAGGCGGGCGTGTATTCGCCGTCCAGGGCGATGGCCTCATTGAACTCACGCAACGCTTCATCGTACTTCTCCAGGCCCGCCTTGGCTTGTCCCAGCCGGTGCCGGATGTGGGCGTCGTCGCGGCTGAGATTGCGCGCTTTGGTGAGTTCGTCGAGGGCACCGGCGTAGCGTTCTTCATACAGGTAGAGCACGCCGAGGTGGTGGTGGGCTTCCGAAAGCGTGTCGTCAATTTCTATGGCTTTGAAGTACAGGTCCTTGGCCAGGGCGTAATTGCCCTTCTGCTGAAACAGGGTGCCGAGCGTGACGTAGGCCACGGCATCGCGCGGGTTGATCTTGGTCGCGTAGCTGAGGGCCTTGATCTTCTCATAATAGGCCACCTCTGCGCGCGTCAACTTGCGCCCGCCCACGTCCACGTACTTCGACTGCGGCAGGAAAGGTATCGCCTCCCGTGTCTTCTCAAAACAGCCGGGCAAGGCCAGCAGGGCCAAGGCGCCCAGAATGAAGCGCACCGGCCGCCGTGAGGGGCGAGGGACCAGGGACGAGGGGCGAGAGAGCCGCACAGGCTGACAGCTTGTGCCACGCCGCACGCGTGGTGGGGTCAGGGGCAAAGACAAGAGGGCGTATTCCCGCAACTTCATCCAGCGCCAGTATAGACCACTCGGCGGCGAAATAAAGCGCCGACTCCTTCTTAAAACGGGAAACTCAAAATTCTAGTTTTGGATTTCGTTGTGCTACCGCTTGACTAACTGCGTTTCGTTGGGTAGACTTAAGGCAGTACTGGGCGTGGAGGAGTGAGGCGCTTGGTACAGGCGAAACCCTTTTTGAAACCATTGCCCAAAGGAGCGCTCCGAATGGCCTCAGGACGATTTGTGAAGGCACATGATCTTCAACACTCTTCCGGCACGTTGTTGAAGGACATAAATGCCACGGGCGAACCGTGCTACATCACTGAAGACGGCAAGGCCAAAGCAGTGCTCATGGATATCAACCGCTATAATGCACTGATGGATCTGATTGAGGAAACAGAATCGCCGCACGACCTGCACCTTCTCGCCGAAGTAACAGAAGTAAGCCCCCGCCGAATTATAAGAGACTCCCGCATCATCCGCCGCCGCCGCTAGAACTCAGTAGGACAGGCTTTCCAGCCCTGTCTCAGTAGGACAGGCTTTCCAGCCTGTCTCAGTAGGACAGGCTTTCCAGCCTGTCTCAGTAGGACAGGCTTTCCAGCCTGTCCGGACAGCCTGGAAAGGCTGTCCTACTGCCACAGGTACAGAATTCCCGCCGCCAATATTGAGAGAATCCCAAACACCTCCAGCATCAGGGTCTCAAGACGTGTCGGGTCAAGGGTGCGCTGAGATACCATGCTGACGAGCCGCGCCTCCAACTGGGCCAGGGGCTTGCCTGCCACCAGCAGAATGATGCCAATCGCGAACAACCCCAGGCTCACGTAGTACGCCAGGCGGGCCTCATCCGGCAGAAGCAGCGGCGGGGGATGAAAGTGGCCTAGCAGCGCAGCCGAAAGCACCGCTCCTGAAGCGAAGCCCAGCCGGAATATCCGCCAGCCCCGCTCGGGCAGCGTATCCGCCACGTGCTGCACCCGGCGGTGCACATCCCCTGCGGCAAGCTGCATGGCTTCCACGACCCGCATCCGCGCTGACCGCGTGGGGCGCAACGGCGCCAGCGCTTCAGCCAGCAGTTCGTTCTCCTCTTTCAGTTTGCGGAATTCCGCCTGAAGATTTGGCGAGGCCGCCAAGACCGTTTCCACTTGCCGCGCTTTGTCCGGACGCAGCAGTCCGTCAACGTGCAATTTCAGCAGTTTACGAGCTTCCTCTTCGGTCATGGCCCCCACCTCTGTTTTACGCCCCCGTCTTCCACCTTTGCAGCGATTCCCGCAGCATGTCCTTGCCGCGCATCAACCGCTTGTCCACCGCGGTCAACGAGATCTGCAGCAACTTGCCGATGTCTTCGTGGCTGCGGCAGTCCACGTACTTCAGAATCACAACTTCGCGGTAAATCTCCGGGATATCCGCCAGCGCGCGCCGGATGCTGGCCAGTTTCTCCTCGTGGGCCGCCTGCTCGGAAGGGCCGTTGATGGGCACTCTGAGGCGGCTTTCGTCAGTTTTCACCTTGATCGCTTGCACGTGCAGCTTCTGCCGCCGCAGCATGTAGACGGCCTTGCGTTTGGAGATGCCGTAGATCCAGGCGCCGAATTTGGACTTGTCGCGCAGTTTTTCCAGTGTCGCCACGGCTTCTTGAAAAGCTTCCTGTGCGCAATCGCGCGCCATGTCCGTGTTGCCGAGATACGCATAGGCCGCGGAGACCACGTTGTTGTAATGGCGCGCCACCAGTTCTTCGAACGCCGCCTTCTCGCCGCGTTCGGCGCGCTCGACCAGTTCCGTGTCACTCGGCTGCTCGGGCATCATGGCCCACCTGAACGGATTGCGGATTGGGGATTGCGGACTGCGGATTGCCGGAACATGATAGACCGTCCAGTCCGTATCCTTCTCTGTGTCTCTGTGTCTCTGTGGTGAATAGCACGCCCTCCTGGCATAATTCTACCCCATAGGATTCCGCCGCAAGTCCTGGAGACGCTTGTGCGCGGCTGTCAGCAGGGCCGCGCGGTCCCCTTCCAGGCCGCATCCGGCCAGGACATGTATCGGTCCGCGCAAGGTTGACAGGCCCACGAAGAGTTCGCCCCAGCGCACATCGCCATGTCCGAAGGCCGCTTCTCCGTCGCCGCGGTAGCAATCAGCCGCCGTCGCCAGAGCCACCCGCGAGGCCAACAACTCCAGCGCTTTCAGGGGATCGAAGCCGTGCCGGACATAAGCGCCCGGGTTGAGATCGAGCTGCAGCAAGCTGCTGGAATCGAAGCCATTGAGGAATCCCGCCAGGACTTCAGGGTCCTCGGCCCCGCCCAGCCAGGAGACACGCACACGAGTTGAGGCCGCGAGCGCGCACAAGGCGCGGCCCGCTTCGGCCAGCGTGGCGCGGGCCACGGCATCTCCTTCGGGGCCTCCTGCTGCCGGCGGCGCCGGCGGAACGAACCCGGCGGCCACAACGAGGTGCTCAGCGCCAACGTCGCAGGCCAACTGCGCGGCTTCGCGCAGCCTTTGCAGATTGGCGTCCAGCGTCTTGCCATCCGCCAGCCGCCGCCCGCCAACATCGGCGCGCAACGCGGCCAGGCTGGCCCCTTTGGAACGGACGAACCGTGCCAGTTCGCGCCTGCCTGTGTGGCTCAAACTGCGCGGCGAAAGCTCCGCACCGAAGGCCTCCAGGCCGATGGCCTCCACCGCGGTCCCACGCAGGGCCTCCAACCCCGCCTTGATCCCCAGGCGCAAGCCGTCAAGCCAAATACCGAGACGGATGTTGACCTGCATCGCTCACAGCTCCTTCACCACAGAGGCACAGAGGCACAGAGACACAGAGAACAGACTTGGATTTCGCGATTTTCGATTGCCGAAACATGGGGAACCGGCCAGTTCCTGTCCTTCTCCGTGTCTCGGTGTCTCCGCGTCCCCGCGTCCCCGTGTCTCCGCGTCTCCGTGTCTCCGCGTCTCCGTGTCTCCGCGTCCCCG
>JBEKKG010000477.1:0-6025 GCA_050010835.1 Planctomycetota bacterium | reverse complement strand
CTCGGACATGGGTAATGAATACGGCGCGCTGCTCGGCATCGCGGCAGGCCGCCTGCTGGCGCTGCTGGACGACGGCCAGGCGGTCTTGCTGGCGGTATCGCCGGCGGAGTTCACAGAGCAGGGGCGTTTCCAGGCGCTGGGCAAGTGCTTTGCCCAGCCTGCCGTAGCCAATGGCAAACTGTATGTGCGCGACCACGAGCAGTTGGTCTGCTTTGACTTGAAGAACACGGCAGGGCCGGCAGACAAAGCCGGCGTGCGGATCGCGGCGCAGGGTAGCAGCGCGCCAGGCAAACTCGCTGCGACTAAGGGCCGGCGGCCGGTGGGCACCGGCTTATTCCCACTCTGGGAAGACAAGCGCAACACTTATTTCGTGGGCTGGCTGGCCGGCCTGGTGCTGGCGCTGCTGGGCGTGCTGGTCGTGAAGCGGAAGCAGATTCTGTCAGGCGCTGCCGTGACCCAGAGCGCGACCCTGGCGGCGGCAGTGGCCATGTGGCTGGACGGGGTTCTCCCGGCCGCTTCAAAGCAGGCCTTCTCCAGCAAGACCGCCTTGGCGCTGGCGCTGGGGTTCGCCGTGGCCGCGGCGTTCCTGGTTGGGTTGGGGCGCGCGCGCGGAGCGGCACGCGCAGCCACGCGCGGGGCCTCGGGCACGCCGTGGACAGTGCTTGTCGCGGCGAGCGTCGGCGTGGGTTTCATATCGCAGCTTCAACTGGCCACGATTGACCTGCATCACGTGCTCGCCTCCACGATAATCAGCGATACTAAGTCCGAGGTCGCACGGCTCGCCGGCCTGGCGCTGTTCACCGTCATTTTCGTGGCAGTCCTCTATGGGCTTGCGCTGCGCTCCGGCGCGGCCAAGGCAAGTGCTTCGGGATTCACACTTTCTCTAACCACCGTCTTGTTGGCGGGCGTCATTATCGGGGTGAGCGTGCGGGCCACCGGCACGCTGTTCACCTTTGCCTTCCTGGTCTTCCCGGCATTGGCAGCGGGAAGATTAGGCCGCGGCTGGCTGTGCAGTTTTGGGGTGGGTGCGGCCCTGGCTCTGGCGGCTGTGACCTGCGGATTCACTGCGGCGCTGCACTATCATCAGGCGCCCGCGCAAGCAGCGGCGGCAATCGTCTGTGCCGCCTGGCCCGTGTGTGCGCTTTGGAGTGCGGCGCCTTGGCGCCGCTCTCGCCCCCGTGGGGAGAGGGCCGGCGTGAGCGAAGCGAACGCGGGGTGAGGGGGTGAGGACGGGCGTGGAGTCGCCCCCTCACCCGGCGCTAAAGCGCCGCCCTCTCCCCACAGGGGAGAGGGTGAACGTTTCCGGCAGCCCTTACTTCTTCCCTGCTTCCTTCTTGGCGGCAGGAGCGGCGGCTTTGGCGCCCGGGGCTGCGGGCTTGGCTTCACCGGCAGGGGCGGCGGCGGCTGGAGCGCCTGGGGCGGCGGCGCCCGGAGCGGCGGGAGCGGCAGCTTCCTTCTTGGCGGCGGCTTTCTTCTTGGCCGCCGTCTTAATGTTCTTGACCTTGCGCAGGCCCCAAGCGCTGTCTTTCTCTTCGCGCCAGCGCCCGGCTTCCTCGAGGACCTTGATGCGCTCCGCGCGTGTCAAGACGTTCCGGTGTTTGACCAGCGCTCCGCCCGTGTGCAGGCTCTTGTGAATAGACATGGTTCCGCTCCAAGCTGTGCCGCCAGCAGTCCGCCCGCGGCGGTCCAAAACAAAAGTCCGCGCCCGAACGCGGCGCGGATGCCCTATCCTTTTACGTGGGGCGGGCGTCCGCGCAATCGGATTTTCGATTTTCGGGCTCTTCCAGGCGCGCGTACATGAGCCGCAACGAATTGCCCACCACGAAGATGGTGGTGATGACCATGCCCCAAGTGGCCAGGGCGGCAACCGGGCGGTTCAAGAACGCCAGCGCCATCATGACGGGGTTCAGAGCGAAGGCGCAGAGCAGGTTCCAGCGGATGATGCGCAGGGCCGCGCGGGCCAGCCTGATCGAGCGCGCCACGCCGCGCAGATCGCTGGAGACGAGCACGATCTGCCCGGAGTCCGAAGTGATCTCTGTGCCCCTGCCGATCGTGAACCCGACGTTCGCCGCTGCCAGCGCAGGCGCGTCATTGATGCCGTCGCCCAGCGCCGCCACGCAACGTTTCTGCGAGCTCAACTGCCGGGTGAAATCCACTTTGTCTTCCGGCCGCATCAGCGCGTGGATCTCGTCATCTTGCAGCCCGCAGCGGCGGCCCACCGCCTGTGCGGCCTTGGGATTATCGCCGGAAAGCAGGTGCACGCGCAGCCCCTGAGCCCGCAGTTCCGCGACGGCTGGCTCCGCGCTTTCCTTCACCCGGTCGCTGAGCGCGATGGCGCCCACTACGCCCTCCTGCGCGGCTTTCGGTGCGGCACGGGCAGCCTCCGCGGGCTGCGGGCTGCCTGCCGCCGGCGGCTCCTCAGCCAGGAAAACGAGAGTGCAGCCCATGGCTTCGGCGGCGTCAATGCGGGACGCAAATTCGCCGCTCAGCTTCAACCCGCGTTCGGTGATCAAGGCCCGCGAGCCCAGGAGGTAGCTCTTGCGGCCCACAGTGCCCTTCAGGCCGCGTCCCGGCAGCGGCTCGAAGTTGTCCACCTTGCGCAGTTGCAGAGTGCTCTTTTTGGCCTCCTTGACCACCCCCTTGGCCAGCGCGTGTTCGGAGCAGGCTTCCAGGGAACCAGCCAGCGTGAGCAACTCTTCGCGGTCCAGGCCGGGCACGGTCATGACCTCCTGCGCGCCAAAGGAGCCGTCAGTGAGCGTGCCCGTCTTGCCGAAGACTACGTCCGTGATCCGCGCCGCGGCTTCCAACGCTTCGCCGCCTTCGATCAGGATGCCGCACCGCGCCCCCAAGCCCGTGGCCACAATCACCACGGCGGGAGTGGCCAGGCCCACGGCGCAGGGACAGGCCACCGTCAGCACCGCGATGGCGGCCCGCGCCGCATTCCAGAACGAGCTTTCGCGGGACAGAAACCTGAGCCAGTCGTTGTCAACCCATTTCCCGATGGCCCAGCCGCGGCTGAGCAGGCCCTGCACCGCCACCGGGCCGCAATACCAGGTCACAAACGCCAGTGCCGCCAGGGCCACGCTCACAGGCACCAACACTGCGGCGATGCGGTCCGCCATCTGGTCCAGCCGCGCCTTGCGTTCTTGCGCGTCGGAAACCAGGCGCGCGATCTGCGCGATGGTCGAATCCGCCCCCACGCCCAAAGCCCGCACGCGGATCAAGCCGGAACCGTTCACGCTGGCCGCAATCACGTGGTCCCCCTTGACCTTGGGAACAGGGCGGTTCTCGCCGGTGATGAAGGATTCGTTGACTTCGGAGCTGCCCTCCACCACCTCGCCGTCAACCGGGATCTTCTCGCCTGGCCGGACCAGCACAATGTCCCCTATGGCCACCACGCCGGCAGGAATAATCTGCTCCCGCCCGTCCCGCAGGACGCACGCATCCCGGGGCGTCATTTCGACCACGCTGCCCCAAAGCTGGCTGGTGGATTCCTGCGCGCGCGCTTCCAGCCACTTGCCGAGGCTGACCACGGTCAGGATTACCGCCGCCACGTGGAACTGCGGCGCGTCATCCGTCAGGGCCGCGTCGCCGCTGACGTGCCTGAGGAAACAGAGGAAGCCTTGAAGGTACGCGGCGCTGGAGCCCAGCACCACCAGGCTGTCCAGGTTGAGCGCGCGCCGCCGCAGCGCATGGATGCAGCCGCGATAGTAGTCCCAGCCCACGGTGATCTGCACCGGCGTGGCCAGCAGGAACAACAACAGCGCCTTGGAGAAGTTGGCCGCCCAGAACTGGTTGATGAGCAGGATGAGCAGGGTGAAAATCGCGCCCGCAATGAACCGCGATTTGCGGCTGGCGATGGCTTCCATAGTATCGCCGAAGCTGAGCCGCGTGGACGCATGCGGGCCGGGACTGGCCTGCGTGGCTTGGTAGCCGACCGCGCTGACGGCCTCAATCAGTTCGCGCGGCGTGACGGCGATGGAATGCCGCACCGTGGCCAAGCGGGTCAGCAAGTTCACGCCCGCGGTCTCGACGCCCTCGCGCGAGCGCAACGCTTTCTCCACGCGGCTTACGCACGCGGCACAATGCATCCCGCCGATCACCAGGACAGTGGTGCGGTCTTCACGTTCATGTCGTCCCATCGGTCTAAGAGACTAAAGGAGAATCGCCGCCAAGCAAGCGGATTGCGCATTGCTTTGTGCTACCGGGTGTATCACCGGACTAATGCCACGGATGTGGCCGGGTTCCGGGGACACGATCCCGATTTCCAAACAGCCGGAAATCGGGTCATGTCCCCGGAAACCTACTTGTAATGTATCTTGAACCAGATCCCGAGGCCGCGGCACTGCGGGCAGCGGTGCTGCTCCAGTTCGGAAGTCGCCCCCTGCAATTCGATGACGCCCTTGCCATTGCAACCGGGGCAGGGCAGCTTATCCACTTGTTGGACCGCAAATACCTTCTCTGCGGCAATGGCCATCAGCACGGCAGTCTGGGTCTGGACTGACTGGTTCTGCCACCACACCAGAGGATCGTCGGTCAGATTGGGGTTTTCCTGGGGATCCTGCGCCTTCTGGTTTTTCTGAATGTCGTTCGCTCCGAGACGATTGTTGAAGTTGCGTCCCCGGTTCGCGAGTTGCTGATTCTCCTGCGTGTCCCACGGCGTCAGCTTCGCCGGCCTCTGGCCTTCGCGCAGCCAACTGCCCGCCCCATAGCTCGCCTGGTGCATCGTGGCGTAGCAAGTGCTCTGCGTGTAGACCCCGTTGTCTTCAACTTTGGCCTTGACTGACAGACGGTTATCGAAGATCTCCTTAACCTTCGCCTCGGTTTCCTTCAAGAAGCCGGCAATCTTGGCGATCATCTGGTTCTTCAGGCCGTCGGGGCGGTTGGCGTCGCCGACGTACTCTTTCAACTCGTCGAAGGACGGGTTGATCTCCCCGAACGACTTGGCCAGGTTGATATCCTGGATCATCATCGCTTCCTTTGCGGCGATGGTCACCTCCTTCTCGCCCTTCACGCCGGTATTGAGCACAATGTCGCTGCCGGGATCGCCGCCGCTGACCAGTGTCCCGCGGAAAAACATGCCGTGCCGCGTCGTCACCTGTTTGCCCGGGATGCTCGGCACCGGGTTGCCCTTCTCATCCACCGGGATCTTCATGGCCAGCTTCCGCGTCACCAGGTCGCCGGCCACTGTGTAGCCCATTTGGACCACTTTTTTCTGGAGGTCCGTCTTCAGCCCTGTCTCGATCTGCGGGCGCAGGCCGTCCCAGCGGGTCTTCATCTCCGAATTGGGGAAGTTGCGGTCGAGCTGGTCCAACACCAAGGCGGCATCAATGTAATTCTGGGCATACATGTACCTGGTCATGCGGCCGTAGAGTTCCTCCACGCGCTGCTTGGCGTATTCGGTCATGAGCTGCGCTTCAAAGTCCTTGTTCCGGTCGCCCATCTGCGGATCAATGATCTTCGCCTTTTTGAGCTCTTCCAGCGCATTGGAATAGAGGTTGTTCTTGGCGCACCATTGCGCCATCTCCAGGTGCCCCGGCGCGTCCTTATCGGTGAGCTGTTTCTCGGCCTGCCGCTTCAGGAGCCGGTCTTGCCCGCTGAAATAGTCATCCTCGAAACCCTCGAAGTTTTCCTTGGCCTGGATGTCTGCCTCGAAGATTTCCATGGCCGGCACGGTGGCGGTGCGGATCACGAGCGCGCCCGGCCGGCCCCGCTCCGGGATCAAAAGCCCCTCGACCGTCTTGCCGGATTTCAGTGTCAACCTGATGGCCGGGACCTTGTCTCCAGTGCCGGCTTTCCCGTTTTCTCTGACCACCAGGTTAAAGAGCTTCTGCACGCGCCCGCGCTCCGATTCTGGCAAGTCGGTCCAGCGCAGTCTGACCACGTCCCCCGTATCCGAGAGCTTCCACCCGAATTCCGTCTCGTTGGCCGGCAGAACCGGCCGCCCGGGCATCGGCACGTCGTGAATTATAATGACATCCTCCCGGTCGCCGATCGTTTCCGGCTGCGCCTGTGCCGGCGCCTG
>JBEKKG010000476.1:0-6026 GCA_050010835.1 Planctomycetota bacterium | reverse complement strand
CTGCGCATAGATGAATCCGCACATGCCGCCGCAGAGCACGGACAAGTCTCTGAGGGCGTAATAACCGGAGAACACATCCGCCCCACCAGGTCCACCCCCACCCCACATAGAATACGTTTCAAAAAGGGGCTTAGATTCGATCTTGTACCAAATTGACGCGAACCCACATTGGTTGAGAAAGAAATTCAGCACCCAGCCAACAAATAGCCCGACGAGCAATCCAACCACGACATTAAGTATTGTGCGGACCAGATTCTTAAACATGGCATTTACCTCCCGTAGTAAAGCGCCGCGAAAGCCAGTTATGCATCCGAGCCGCGACCGTGAGGGAGCGGACATTGCCGCTTGCTGACGCGCGCGGCTCGGACAGTCACGTTCCCTGCGCAAACTTGACCGCATTGCGGAAGACGAACATCCCGTCGCCTTCGCTCTTCAGCCCCTCGCGCGTCCAGCGCGGGTGCTGCCAGGGCAGCGCGTGCCGCTCGGGGTGCGGCATCAGCCCCAGTACGCGCCCGCTTTCGTCTGTGATGCCCGCGATGTCATGCTGCGAACCATTGGGGTTTTCGGGATAGACCGCCGTGCCGCCGTCTGCGCCGGCGTACCGGAACGCGACCTGCTTTGACGTCTCGATGCGTTGCAGGACGCTGCGGTGCCGTGCTACGAATTGCCCTTCGCCATGCGCGACGGGAAAGGTCACGAGCCGCCCGGCGGCGCCGCTCAGAAACGGCGACTCATTCTTTTCAACCCGCAGGAAAACCCAGCGGTCCTCAAAATGCTGCGAATCGTTGAATGTCAAGGTGGCCGCGGGCGGTGTGGATCCGTTCCGCGGGGCATAGGAAAGGCCGGGTAGCAGGCCCGCCCTAACCAGGACCTGAAAACCGTTGCAGATTCCAAGCACCAAGCCCCCGCGCTCCACGAAACGCTGGAGCGGCTCGGACAGGGTCTGAATCAGCTCGTTGGCCAAGACCGTTCCCGAGCCCAGGTCGTCGCCGTAGCTGAACCCGCCGGGCAGCGCCAGGATGGCGCACTCGTCCAGCAAGGCAGGTTTTTCGCACAGCGCGCGCACGTAGCACTCGGACGCCTGTGCACCCGCGCTCTCAAAAGCAAAAGCAGTTTCAGCATCACAGTTGGTGCCAGGGGCACGTAGAATTGTCACTCGCGGAGTGGCCATGGTTTTCCTTGTTCCAAACTCCCTGATGTGATGCTACGTGACGGCATGAACGCGACAAGTGACAAAGGCCTGTGATTCCGGGGACATGACCCGATTTCCAAACAGCCGAGGGATTCCGGGGACACGATCCCGATTTCCAAACAGCCGGAAATCGGGTCATGTCCCCGGAATCCCCGAAGTGGTTCGTTTCACATTTGCATTTGGCGGCGCGAGAGGATAAGTTGACAGATGGTGCGGTTCAGTAGTCCGCGCCTGGACTGCCTTCCTTGTGCGCGCGTGGCGGAATTGGCAGACGCGCCAGCTTGAGGGGCTGGTGCCCGCAAGGGCGTGCTGGTTCGACCCCAGTCGCGCGCACTTATTGACAGGCAGCATATTCAGCTTGTATCTGGTCCTTGGAGGCTATAGTCATAGAGCATAGGCGGGATGTGCATAAGAGGGGACCATGAAAACAGGAAGATGGACCATTGTCTTGGCGGGCATAACCTTGGCGGCGATCAGCGCCTCTGCGGCTTGGGCAGCGCAGAAGGGCGCGAAGTCCGTTGAGGAAACGCTGCAAGAACAAAGCGACCTCATGGTGCGGGAGTGCAAGCTGAGCGACGAGCAGCAGAAGACGCTCAAAGAGAAGTTCAAGGCGAAACAAGACGCGCTGGAGGCTTGGGACAAAGCCAATTCCGAGAAGGTAAAGACCGCCGAAGAAGCAGCCAAGGCCGCGCGCAAGGGCGCTGACCAGGACGCCAAGAAGAAAGCCAACAGCGACCTCAAGGCTATGATGGCGGAACGCGATCAGGCGGCGGCGGAGGCTGACAAGGCCGTGCTTGCCGTCCTCTCTGACGAGCAGAAGACCACGTGGGCAGGCGCGCAGTTGGCGCAGTCCACGCTGCTGCGATACAAGAAGGCCAATCTCACCGACGACCAGGTTGCCAAGATCAAGTCGGCCTGTGTCATTGCCGCCAAGGACTTGGCGGGTTTCGATGGCGACGACAAGAAGGACAAACAGGGTCGCATGACCACCGAGAAGAGCCTGAAGTGGGCGATAGACAACGTGATCCTGACGCCCGAGCAGCGCGGTGACGTAACCCCGAAGAAGCCAGCAGCCCCTGCGCCCGCTGCCGCCGCGCCTGCGGCTCCCGCGCCCGCAGCCGTAGAGCCCAAGGCGGCAGTGCCAGACGCCAAGAAGGAAGAGCCGCCGGCGGAGCCGAAGAAGGACGAGGCCAAAAAGGAAGAGCGCCCGGCGGAGCCCAAGTAGGATATCGGCTCAGGCTCTCGTTTACCCTCTCCCCCGCGGGGAGAGGGCCGACGTGAGCGAAGCGAACGCGGGGTGAGGGGGCGAGGACGAGCGCGGAGCGGCCCCCTCACCCGGCGCTAAAGCGCCACCCTCTCCCCACAGGGGAGAGGGTAACGGTCACCTCCACCCGTTGGGGTTCTTTCAGTATGTGGAAGAAGATCCTCAAAGTCCTGCTGGCAGTGCTGCTCGTACTGGTCCTGGCGGCGGCTTATCTTTACCTCTTCGAGAGGCCGCACCACACCGTCACGGGCGCGCCGCAGGCCGTGCAGCCCAGCGGTGACGCGGTGCTCGACGTCATCAGACGCGGTATTGAGTACCTGAAGGTGCGCCAGGAAGCGGATGGGGAGTTCTCGAAGGGCCTCGTGGATCCCAAGCCCGGGTTCACGGCGCTGGTGGTGGATTGCATCGCCCGCTCGCCGGACAAGTGCCGCGAGACCGCGCACCCCTGGCTGGCCAAGGCGGCCAGCGCAATCGTCTCGCATCAGCAGAAGAACGGCGCCATCTGCACTCCGGCGTTTTCTCTCGATACCTACACGACCGCCGTCAGCATCCTGGCCTTGACCGCGCTGGAGAACCCGGCTTATGCCCCGGTGGTGCAGCGCGCCAAGGATTATCTCATCTCAGTGCAGTATAGAGACGACGAGGCCAATCCCAACTTCGGCGCGCCAGGTTACAAGACGGACGGCCGCACGAGCGGCGACGTAGCGGCGCAGTGGGTCGAGGGCCTTAAGGCCGCCGGCGTAAAAGAGACTGACCCGGCTTTCGTCAACGTGCAGAAGTTTCTTTCCCGGCTGCAGAACAACGCGGAGACCAATGATAAGCCGGCGCCGGGCACGGCCATCGGCAACGATGGCGGATCGTTCTACCGGCCTGGGGAGAGCAAAGCCGGTTTTGAGACCACCCGGGACGGCAAGCGCATCCCCAGGAGCTACGGGCTGATGAGTTATGCGAACCTCAAGAGCTTCCTGTACCTGAACGTCAGCAAGGAGGACCCGCGCGTGGTCTCAGCCTTCAAATGGGTCCGGGACAACTTCACGCTCGAAGAGAACCGCAACATCGGGGCTGACGGCCTCTATTACTATCTCCTGACCCTGGCCAAGGCGCTCGCCGCGTACGGGGAGCCGGAGATCGTCACCGCTGACGGCGTGAAGCACGTGTGGGCCAAGGAGTTGAGCGCCAAGCTCATCTCGCTCCAGTCGCCTGACGGTTCGTGGAAGAATTCCCAATCCGACCGTTGGATGGAGGACGATTCTGTGATGGTGACCTGTTTTGCCGTGCGGACCTTGTCCATCTGCCACGAAGAATCTTTAACCGCCAAGACGCCAAGAGAACGATGAAAGATGAACGATGAACGATGAACTAACTGCCCTTATCCCGCGGCGTTATCCTTCGCCATTCGTCATTCATCGTTCGTTTGGAGGGAACGGCTATGGCGGTGGGTTGGGCTGAGTTCATCCTCTACATAGTCTTTGCCGCAGGCACTGCTACATCCCTGTTCGCGTTCTTCTGGGGTCGGCGGCTGAGGAAACTGGGCAGCGCTCCGCGAGCGGTGCGCGACGATCCTGCTTTCAAAGAAATCCTGGAGGGCGGCTGGACGATCGCTGGGGAAACGGAACCTGCTGCGCCATCGTCCAAGGCACTGCTGGACGTCCTGGCGCTGCAGCTCGAAAACCCTAATAACTTCACCCACGTGTCCTGGGGCGGGGTGGGGTGGCGAGCGGGCCCGCTCCACGTCGAACGGACCAGCGACAATGAATTGAGTTTCCACGCCGAGGGCTTGAACGTCAGCCAGGGCCTGGTCCGCGCAGAAGCGGGACAGGCAGGCGGAACAGTCCGTGTGCGCTGGGCTGTGCGCGTTTCCGGTTTCAGGACGCTGGTCACAATGGGCCAGGCCTGGGCGCTGTTCCTGGGGTTGCCAGCGTCTGTGGCTGGCCCGGCGCTGATCTTCATCTACGTGCTCGGCTCGACCAGCCCGGCAGTCGCCGCTCAGTTCCTGCAAATCCTGCAAGTAGCCCAATTGTTATGGGAGCCTTACCTGTTCATCGGCATTGCCTGGCAGGAGATGAAGGCGACAGGGCGGCGCCTGGATATGCTGGTTGCGACGGCGGCCTTCGAGGCGCGCACAGGACGCGCCGCGGTGCAACAGGGCAACCGAATCGAAAGTTGAGGGCCCATAATTCGGCGAAATGTGCGACGGGGCGGCTCTCTCCGCTATCTTCCCGATTCTCATTTTCGCGTGCTGGAAAAGCGCCTGAGGATGTGAGATACTAACGTGGGAGTGGAGGTGAGACATGGCAGGAACAACCACCCGGGGCGCCAGGCTGGCGCAGCCCCAAGCCCGTTATGAGCAGCGCCGAGTGAAGCACGGTGTCCGTAAGACTGTGAGTCAGCTACTTGCCGAGGGCGAGTGGCTTCGCGGGCTGTTGTCGTCCAGGACACATGCGCAACGCCTGGCAGAGATGACGCCGGCGGCGCGGGAACGGACTGCGCGCTTCGAGCAGTTGCGGGCGAAGATCGGCCCCCTGAAGGGGTTCAACGTGGTCGAGGAACTGCGCAGAATTCGGGACGGGAAATGATGGGCCGCGTTTTTGTCCTGGATGCGAGCGTTGCCGCAAAGTGGTTCCTGCAAGATGAGCCGGACACCATTCCTGCTCTGGCGTTGAAGGAAGAATGGGATGCAGGCCGGTTGGAATTCCATGTTCCCGCCGTTTTTCATGGGGAGGCATGTCAACTGCTGGCGAAGGCCTGCGGGAGACGGGACGCTGCTACGCGGTCCCCGCGCCTCAGCAAGCACGAGGCACTGGAATGTATTGAGCAACTTTACGGTTGGGCTTTCCACGTCGCGGAACTCACTAAAGAAAGAAGCCAGGCGGCTTTGGTCTTATCCACTCTCTGGTCGAAGAGATTCTACGACATGACTTACCTTGCTTTGGCTGAGGAACTGGATTGCCGTTGGATAACCGCTGACGAGAAGGTGCTGGCCTCCTCTCCTCCAGGTTTCCCCGCGCACGGGGTCCTTCTGCTTTCGGCGTTGGCCCTAAAGTGAAGACCATTGGCCAGTTCAAGGAGCCTGCCGCTCTCTGTGTTTAGAAGTTAATGAAGGAGTTGCATTTCTGGCGGCTGAATTCGCTGTTTGTCATACTCCTTCGCTGGAAAGGTCCGGCGGCAGCTTGGACCGGTCGCCTTTGTGCAGCTCCAACGTCTTCTGCAAGGCCTGTTCGGCCTCCCGCCGGTAGAACTCCGCGCTGGCGCTGTCAGCTTTCTCCAAGCCGCGGAAGCTCCGGCAGAGCAACTCCCAACCTTTGGGATTCTCGGGATGGAGGACCGTCAACTCGCGGCTGGTACGCCGCATCTCAACCAACAAACGCCGGGGCAGTGCGGACTCGGCATCCTTGGCGCGCTCTCTTGAGGCTGCCGCATAGTAGGCGTTGGCGAGGTCCAGCAACGCCGCTTCACTGGCCGGCTCGGTTCCTGCCCGGCGGCGGTAAGCTAGAATGGCCTCGAAAAACTTCCCTTGCCGCGCCAGGATCCGTGCCGCAAGCTCCGCATAAGCGCCTTGCTCCCGCGCCA
>JBEKKG010000475.1:0-6039 GCA_050010835.1 Planctomycetota bacterium | reverse complement strand
TTCAGTTGGTGGAAGGCGACTATGGCGACCGCCCGGCCGTCAGCAAGCTGCTGCAAGCCGGGAGCTTCGACCTGGTCCTGCATCTCGCGGCCCAGCCCGGAGTGCGGCTCTCGCTGGCCGAGCCGCTGAGATATGCGCGGGCCAATGTGGGGTGCCTGATCTCCCTGCTGGAAGCGTTGCGCGAGCACGGCCCGCGGAAACTCGTGGCCGCGTCGTCCAGCGCGGTCTACGGGGATAAGACGCCGGCGCCGTTCCGCGAGGACGCGCCGTGTCTCCAGCCGCTCTCGCCTTACGCCGCGACCAAGCGCGCGGCGGAGATATTCCTGGGGACATACCGCCGGTTGCATGGCTTCCGGGTCATTATCGTGCGGCCGTTTTCGGTTTACGGCCCCCGGCAGCGGCCGGACATGGCCATTGCCTCATTTGCGCGCAGGCTGCTCTTGGGCGAAACAATCACGCTCTTCGGCGCGGGTTCTTCCGCGCGCGATTACACCTACGTTTCGGACATTGTGGCCGGCCTGGCGGCGGCGGTGGAGAAGTTTCCCGTGGATGGCGGCATCTATAACCTGGGCGGCTCGGCGCCGGTACGTCTGAACGAACTGGTGGCCTGCCTGGAACGCGTTAGCGGCAAACGGGCCAAACTGGAAATGGCGCCACTGCCGGCCGGGGACGTAGAGCGCACCTGCGCGGACATCTCCACATCCGCCAGAGACTTGGGATACACCCCCAAGGTAGGTCTCGCCGAGGGGTTGGAGAAGACGCTCGACTGGGTAAAAGGAGAACTGCGGCGCGAAGGCCGCGCCGTGTGCTGAAGATGTCCTCTACAAACGCCAAACCCAGGATGCTGGTGACGGGCGCAGCGGGTTTCATCGGTTCGCATCTGGTCCCGCGGCTGCTGCAAACAGGCCACTGCGTGTGCGGCCTGGTCCGCGGCCCCAACACCTCGTCCGAGAGCAGCCGGCGGCGGAGCGCGGCCCTGGAGGCCCTCCAGGCGCAGTACCAAGACGGCTTGCAGCTCATACGCCCGGCAGACGCGGCCGCTCTAAAGCAGGACTTGCAGCGGGCCAAACCGGAAATCTGCGTACACCTCGCAGGCCGTTCTTCGGTGCGGGAATCGGTGGCCTGCCCGGAACAGTATGTTGAAGCCAATTACAGCGCGACCGTGGGCCTGTTGGATGCCTTGTCTGCCTGCGGTTGCCGCCGCGTGGTCTTCGCCAGTACGGTAATGGTCTATGGCCCGGACGCGCCGCTGCCCTACAGGGAGGCGCACCTGGGCAGCGCGCCGGCTTCGCCTTACGGGGCGAGCAAACTGGCCGGCGAGGTGCTGCTCAACACCTACTCCGCTCTGCGCAAACTGGAGACCGTCAACCTGCGGTTGTTCGCCGTCTATGGCCCCGACATGCGCCGGGACTGCGTGCCCTGGCTGATCGCTTCCGCCATCCGGGAAGGCAGGCCCTTCACCATGTTCGGCGACGGCAGCAGTACCAGGGACTACATCGAAGTCCGCGACGTGCTCAGCGCCATCGAGGCGGCCTGCGCGGGCCGTGAGTCTCACGCGGCGCTGAACATCGGCTCCGGCGCCGGCACGACGCTGCGGGAACTGATCGCGCTGCTGGAGCGGCATCTAGCCTTGAAAGCCAAACTGGACTGCAAGCCCCCCGTGCCGGGAGAACTGGCCGTGGCGCTCCCCGATATTTCGCTGGCCAAGGAGAAGCTGAACTGGGCGCCGCGTGTGAAGATCGAAGAAGGGATGGCGCGCCTGGCAGAATGGGTCAGAAGAATCTGAAACCACAGATGAACACAGATAAACACAGATAGGAAACGGTAGGACAGGCTTTCCAGCCTGTCCGGACAGCCTGGAAAGGCTGTCCTACTTGGTTTCCAGAATCCTCTGCACCCGCTGCAGAATCATGTCAAAACGCTGGCGCCCTTCGTCGCACTGGGTACTGATCCATTCCGCGTTCCTGAAGGCCAGCGGACCGGCTTCCTTGCGGTAGCGTTCCAGAAAGGGCTGTACTTTCGCGTACAGAAACAGGCCCTCAGTGGTGTTCTCGATCAGGAAATCCGCATTGACGATGCCGTGTCTGGCGAAACCGTAGGCCATTTCCCAGTAAGTGGAGACTTGGCGGAAGGCGGCGTTCAAGGGATGGTCGTTTTTTGTCACGGCGAGAAAGTCCTCGTAGTTCATCGGCCAGAACTTCGCGGCCATAGCATTGCGGGATTCGCGCATCACGGCCTCCCGCCGCAGGTCGTAAAGCTTGAGGACGATTTCCGCGTCGTGGTGGTCAGGCTGCCTGTCAGACATGCATGTTCCTTTCGTTGTGCAGGTTTGGCAACCGTTCAGTCCCCGAGCCGCGCGCGTAAGCAAGTCCCGAAGCTTCGGGACTCCCTCACGGTCGCGGCCCGGACTGAACGGTTTCCAAGTTTGAAGTGACAGGATACGGAGAACATCCTGGTCTGCAAGGGCGAAATCAGGGTTGGCGCGCAACGTAGCGCAGGCTTCCAGCCTGCCGTATCGCCGACTTCCAGTCGGCAGGGCTTGCATTGCTGTGAATGTCCAGAGAGCCAAGCGACTTTCTGCGGGCTGGAAGCCCGCGATACAGCAGACTGGAAGTCTGCGCTACGTAGCCAAGCCGCTGGCAAAGTTCCGCAGCCTGCGCTAGAATGACCCGCGAACACTTCGACTGGAGGAAGGGCCATGCTCTGGGGGTTCATTTTCTTGCTGCTGGGCGCAGTCTGCGGCGGGTCATTCGGCCTGCCCAGCAAGTACGTGCCCAAGGACACCCCCTGGGAGAACTTGTGGGGCCCGTTCTTCTTTTTCGTCACGGTGTTGATTCCCGTTATCTTCGGTCCGCTGTTGGTGAAAGACTTCTATGCGATCTACTCTGCAGCGGGCACGGGCCAGCTCATCCTGCCGCTCGTCTTTGGTTTCCTCTGGGGCCTGGGCTCGATGACGCTGGGGCTGAGTTTCGCCTTCATCGGCCTGTCTCTCGCGTATTCTCTGAACTATGGCGCGCAGATCATCTTCGGTGCGATGGCGCCGATGCTCATTCATCACCCGGACAAAGTTCTTACGCCCGGCGGCTACGTCATCCTGGCAGGGGTCGCTGTCTGCCTCTTGGGTGTCGTGGTTTGCGGACGAGCGGCCCTCTTGAAGGAGAGAAGCATTAGCGTAGCGCAATCCTGCGGATTGCGTGGCAAGCCGGAGGCTTGCGCTACCAAACAACCGCGCATGCTCGTGGGCGTCATTGTCGGCATCGTTTCGGGCATTCTGTGCGCCTGCTATGCGGTGGCGGCCAGTTTCTCCGGCGAAATTGGGAACACAGGGTCAGTCCTCGGCGACGCGTTTGTCGTCATGGCGCTGATTGTGTGGGGCGGCGCGGTGTCGGCGTGTTTGTATTGCGCCGTGCAACTCACCAGAAATAGAACGTGGGCGCACTTCGCCAAGCCCGGCCTTGGTTTTCTTCTGTTGCTCGCCGCCGTTATGGCGGTGCTGCATGACGGCGCAATTCTCTTGTTCGGCCTCGGTTATGCACGGCTGGGCACGCTGGGCGTCTCTGTTGGCTACGCGGCATTCATGTCCTTCGCCATCATCGTCGGCAATGTGCACGGGTTTCGCAGCGGCGAGTGGAAGGGCGCAAGCCGCCGCAGCATCTGCTGGATCGTGACTGGGATAATCGTCCTGATTGCCGGCGTCTGCATCCTGGGCCAGGGCAACGCCATGACGCAAGCCGCTGATCGCGCGGCAAAAGAACTGAGAAAAGGGTCTGCGGATTAGCCACAGACGAAGTTCGGAAGGAGACAAGAGAATGGCAGCCATCAAGACTTTGCTTCTGTCCGGCCAGAACAACCACGACTGGAAACGGTCCACGCCGCGGCTCAGGGACATCCTGGAGAAGTCCGGCAAGTTCTCCGTGACTGTTACGGAGAAACCGCCGGAAGTGCTGGAGAACGCGGCGGCACTGCGCACGTACAAGCTGCTGGTCAGCGACTACAACGGGCCGCGCTGGGGCGCCCAGGCCGAAGCCAACTTCGTGGACGCCGTGCGCGCGGGCACGGGCCTGGCCATCATTCATGCCGCCAACAACGCCTTCGTCGGCTGGAAAGAGTACGAGCAGATGTGCGCGCTGATGTGGAGCACCGGCACAAGCCACGGCGAGTTCCACGAATTCAGCGTGGACATCGTGGACCGGGAACACCCGATCACGCGCGGCCTCGGCAATTTCAAGCACTGGGACGAGCTGTACCACAAACTCGTCCACATGCAGAACACGCCGTACCACGTGCTGGCCGACGCTTACTCCGATCCCAAGACCAGAGGCTCCGGCCGCCGGGAGCCGATGCTGGTCACCGTCCAGTTTGGCCAGGGCCGCGTCTTTCACGACATCCTGGGCCACGTCTGGGCCGGCGACCCGGAGAAGAACAAGGGCTGTTCGTTGATTGCCTTTGAGGACGAGCCGTTCCAGAAGACGCTGGTCCGCGGCTGCGAATGGGCGGCCACGGGGGGAACAACGGATTAACCACAGAGGCACAGAGACACAGAGAAGGGATTGGGGATTAGGGATTGGGGATTGGGGATTGGGGACTTAACTTCTTTGTAAGCTTTTCCCAAATCCTTTCTCTGTGTCTCTGTGTCTCTGTGGTGAAATGAGGAGTTGATTGCGTGGAAGAATACACACCGCCTGAAGGCCACCGGAAAATGGCGCGCGAACTGGTGCGGGAAACACACGCTCACGACGGCCTCGCGCCGCTGGACCTGGAACGTTTCTGGGCCGACCAGGAAATTGCGGACAAGGATCCGTTCGGCCGGCACATTCCGCAGGTGCCGCTGGGCGTGATGATGAGTGACGAGTGCGTTTTCGGCGAGCTCGGTGTGGAGGTGGACTTCTGGCGGCTGCTGCACGACGAAGCCTGGGCGTTGCCGCTCAAGAAGGCCTACAACGACAAGGCGGAGAAGATTGTCGGCCGGCGGCTGCTCAACGAAAGGCCCCTCGACCCCGCGCGGCAGTATCCGCCTACCAAAGCGCTGCACGACGTCTTCGAGGCCCGCAATGAATGGCACGCTGAATCGTGGTGGCTGATGCAGTCCGCGCACGACGAGGACGAGCTGAAGGCGCTGCTGGACCGTGTTGAGGCGCGCGATATCCGCAAGTTCATCCTCCCCGAAAACTGGCCTGAGGAGAAAGCGCGGCTGCTGAAGCTGGGCGTCAAGCCGCCGCTGTACCGGTCCCAGCGGGGGCCTGTGACGTTCGCCACATCCGTCTTCGGCCCGGAGAACCTGATCTTCCTGATCAGCGACAACCCGGACCTGGCGGCGCGTTTCAGCCGGGCCATCCTCAAGACCATGCTCGCCATCGCGCGCGTGCTGGACGAGGAAGCCGGCTATACGCCCCGGACGTCGCCGCGCGGCTTCTCATTCTTTGACGACAACAGTTGCCTGTTGAACCCCAGGATGTACGAACTCTTCGGCTATCCGGTTCTGAAGGGCGTCTTCGAGCAGTACGCACCCGCCCCTGGTGACAACCGGTATCAGCATTCCGATTCCGAGATGAGCCACATCCTGCCGCTACTCGGCAAGCTGGGCATGACCGGCGTGAACTTCGGCCCGACCGTGCGTGTGGACAATATCCGCGCGCATTGCCCCAAGGCGGTCATTTACGGGCAACTTGCGCCTTTCACGTTGAGCCGCAATGAGGAAGAGAACATTGTGCTGGAGTTTCTGCGCGACTTCGAGAGGGCCGGGGAGCAGCGCGGCCTGGTCTTCGCCACGGCGGGCTCGATCAACTACGGCTCGCGCCTGACGAGCATGAGACTGATAATGGCAGCCATTCAGCGCTATGGGCGCTACGGGCGGTAGAATTTCGATTTTAGATCCCTCTCCCCTGTGGGGAGAGGGCCGACGTGAGCGCAGCGAACGCGGGGTGAGGTGGCCAGAACGGGCGTGGAGTGGCCCCCTCACCCGGCGCTAAAGCGCCACCCTCTCCCCACAGGGGAGAGGGTAAATGAGGCGGTGTGCCGTGCAAGCGTGCGGTCTGATAA